>JAVZMI010000018.1 GCA_038883335.1 Candidatus Bathyarchaeia archaeon | reverse complement strand
GTCCACTTCCTAGACAACGTCATAGACGCCAACAAATACCCCCTACCCATAATCGAGAAGATGACAAAAGGTAACAGAAAGATCGGCTTAGGGGTAATGGGGTTCGCTGAGGTTCTTATAGCCTTGAATATCCCATATGACTCTACGGATGCCTTAAACTTCGCAGATAGGCTCATGAGCTTCATATCAGAGGAAGCAAGAAACGCCTCTGTAGAGTTGGCGGAAGAGCGTGGCTCCTTTCCTAACTTTGAAGGAAGCATATGGCCGAAGCGCGGCTACTCTAAGCTGAGGAACGCCACAGTGACCACCATAGCGCCCACTGGGACTATAAGTATAATCGCCGGAGCTACCAGCGGGATTGAGCCCCTCTTCGCTATATCATACGTCCGCGATGTGATGGATGGAACTAAACTCCTAGAGACCAATTCGCTCTTTGAGGCAGTAGCTATGAGCAGAGGCTTTTACAGTAGGGATCTAATGATGAAAATCGCGAAGACAGGGTCAATACAGAACATTTCGGAGATCCCAGAAGATGCCCGCCGCGTCTTTGTAACCGCTCTTGACATAGACGTGGAATGGCACGTAAGAATGCAGGCGGCTTTTCAGAAACATGTAGACAACGCCGTCTCGAAGACTGTTAACCTTAGAGCTGACGCCTCAGTCGAGGAGGTACGCAAAGCTTTCCTCCTCGCCTACAAATTGAAGTGCAAAGGAATTACCGTCTACCGCTATGGGAGCAAACCAGAGCAGGTGTTGAATATCTCGGTGGAAGACTTTGTTAAGGTCGGCGCCGAGTACGCTGGAGAGTGCCCCGCGGCGATGTGCTACCACTAGAATTAGAACTGTTTGACTAGGGAAATCTCTCCGAGGTTTTCGTGGGGTGAAGGGGTCTGAAATTTATCTCTCTAATCTCAGGCGGCTTGGACTCACCTGTGGCAACATATCTTGTTGGAGTTCAAAGAGGGGTTGAGATAATACCTGTGCACTTCGACAACTATCCTTTCTCGGAGAGGGTTACACGTCTGAGGGCTCTGAGGTGCTGCTCCAGATTGGCAAGGCTAGTGAAGATGGAGGGGCTATACGTCTTCCCAAACGGTCGGAATCTAGTAGAGTTTATAGAGCATTGCAATAGGAAGCTAACATGTATCCTATGTAAGCGAATGATGTTAAGAGT
Source organism: Candidatus Bathyarchaeia archaeon (assembly GCA_038883335.1). NCBI lineage: Archaea > Thermoproteati > Candidatus Bathyarchaeota > Bathyarchaeia (SeqCode) > Bathyarchaeia archaeon. The sequence continues at coordinate 5,817 of JAVZMI010000018.1, read as the reverse complement.
TACTGAAAAGTTCGCTGAAGAGGTCGGCGCCGCCGCCCTAGTCACCGGAGAGAGCCTAGGACAAGTAGCCAGCCAAACCCTCACAAATATGTACGTAGAAGGGTCTGCAGTGAGTATACCAGTCTTCAGACCCTTGATAGGTCTGGATAAAAAAGAGATCGTGAATCTTGCGAGAAAGATTGGAACCTATACGGACTCTATAAGCCCTGCAAGCTACTGTAGCGGCAGCCCGAATAAGCCTGCAACCAAGTCTAAACTCGACAAGGTTTTGGCGGAGGAGGAAAAGGTTGACATGCAAACTCTTCTATTTAAGACACTTGAAGGGAGAGAAAGGTTAGAGCTGCTCGTATGAGGTTTACGGTTTATATATAACAGGGTTATCTAGTATTCGAGTAAACTTGCAACCACCCTGCGAAGTTATGGTGAAACATGTGCTTCCAACCATAAGGGCCATGGTGGCGAAAGAGCTCGTTGAAAACTATGATTTTACGCAGGTTGAGGCTGCTAAGAAGCTAGGCATAAGTCAAGCTGCCGTAAGCTGGTACGTTGCTAGCAAGAGAGGACATGCCGATAAGAAGGGCTACCGTGTAACCTATGTCGAGAAGAGCCAAGAGGTTAGGAGCCTAGTATGCTACCTCTCTAAGGAGATAGCATCTAAGGAATCCATAACACCAGAAGAGATAAATAGAAAACTGTGCGAGACCTGCATAGCTCTCCGCTCCAACAGTGAATTCTGCAGGATGCACCTAAGCCTCTCCCCCTCGGTTAAGGGATGTATGATGTGCCTAAACAATTCCAAATAGGAAACAGCGAGGTTTAGCTGTGAACCTAAACCAACCCATGGTGGTCACATTAAGATGATAAACACGCAACGATACATGCAGCTCACAAACAATAGTAAAGGTCTCCTCATCCTCAACCCAATTATGACCGGAGGGATACTCCCTCAAGAGGTCCGCAGAAGACTATACGAAGATGAGTGGTGTAGAGTAGGTTACTCCATATGTTTCGAATGCCTCAAGGGTAGATCAGATCTCATAGGGGACCCGCCCATCAGGGAGTTCTTACAGGATGTAGCTGAGTTCTATGGGGGGGAAGTTGCAGAGCATACCTTCGGCTGCAGGACCGCACAGTTCGCTGTAATGAAGACAGTATCCGAATATATAGATGGAGGAGGCTCACGGGAGTATTCGAAGGTGGTCGTAGCTGATCCACTATGCCATTACACCACCGCTATAGCCGCGGAGATGAACGGGCTTAAAGTGGTAGAGCCACCCCACGGAGGCCCACCAGAGTACAAGGTGAAACCGGAAGGTTTCATCGAGAGGATAGAAGAGGTTAAGAGGGAAACTGGGAAACTTCCTGGGCTAATTGCGGTCACTCATGTTGACCCTTACTATGGCAACCTGAACCCTGTTGTTGAGGTTGGCGCAATAGCTGAGAATTACAGCATCCCCTACATGGTTAATGCCGCCTACACCGCAGGGGTTATGCCCTTGGACATGAGAGAGTTCAAGGCTGATTTCCTCACCGTTTCAGCCCACAAGTCTATGGCATCTCTAGGACCTCTAGGCTTCCTAGTCACACGCAACGAGTGGTCGCAGAGGGCCTTCAGAACTTCTACCTCTGTCACCTCATGGAGCAAACGCTCCTTCACTAAGAAACTCATTAACCTGTTCGGTTGTAGTGTAGGCGGTGCACCCTTGATCTCAGCCCTACTATCCTTTCCCTACGTCGTCGAGAGGGTTAAAGGGTGGGATGGCGAGGTGGAAAGAGCATGCTGGTTCATCGAAGAAATGGAGAGGCTAGATAGCGTGAGGTTGATGGGGGAGAGACCTCATAGACATCACCTTCTATGCTTTGACACACCAGTCTTCTATGAGATTTCGAAATACCATAAAAGGAGAGGCTTCTTCCTCGCTGAGGATATGAGGCAGAGAGGCATAACTGGTCTTCACAGGGGAATAAGCAAACATATCAAGCTCTCAACCTACGGCCTCAACTGGGATCAGCTTAAACAGGTACGTGACGCTTTCGTGGAGATTGCTGACAAATACGTGAAGGAGTATCAGTTGAGGTATGAAGCCTCAATATGAGATGCTGAAACTCCTGAAACCTGAAAAGGTAACTAGCCAAGCTTAGGCGAGAAGCCATATAGCCTAAGCTCAACAAGAGACCTGAGGCGCGCATGTGCCTCGGTTGTTTGATTGATTAGCTCGATGGTGTGAAGCCTTTATCGGACAGCGGTGTAAAATAAGCCTAAGGCGTCAGGATCTTAGGCGCCCGCCAAAAGGTGCCGTAACACACCGATCTGGTGTGGGTTGTGTGCGTTCGCTAATCCCCTATTAGGGTCTCTAGCAGACCTTTACCTGGTGCCACCATAGGGAAGACGTTCTCTTCAGGCGATATCGGAACATCTACGACCGTTGTGACATCACTTCGCAGCCCCCCCTTAACTGCCTCCTCGAGTTCCTCATATGATTGAACACGTTTACCAATAGCCCCATAAGCCTCCGCTAACTTGACAAAGTCCGGCGTCCCGCTCAGATCAACCTCCGAGTATCTCCTACCGTAGAAGAGCCGCTGCCACTGAGCCACCATCCCAAGTACAGTGTTATTGAAGATTACCACGACCACAGGAATTTTCGCCTTAATAGACGTTGCCAACTCCTGCTCTACCATCAGAAAACTCCCATCCCCAGTAAAGTTAACAACTGGTTTATCGGGCTTGGCTACTTTAGCGCCGAGGGCTGCTGGAAAGCCGAAGCCCATAGTTCCTAGTCCACCCGAGGATATGAAGTAACGGGGGTGGTAGACAGCGAAGTTGATGGCGACCCACATCTGGTGCTGCCCAACATCCGTCGTAACTATAGTGTCTGGAGGCAACAACTTCCTCAATCTCTTCAAGAGCGTCGGAGGCCTCAAAGTCTTCTCATCCTTGGTCTGGAATATCTCCGGCTCTAAATCCCTCTTCAGCTTCCACATATGTTCAAGCCAATTAGATGACCTCCTATGAGGCTCATCAGCTAATCCCTTTAGAATTGCATTTAGGATTACCTTCGCATCGCCGACTATGGGAACCTCTACCTCTATATTCTTTCCTATCTCCGAGGCGTCTATATCTGCGTGAATTATACTCGCACTCTTCGCGAAATCCTGCATAGAACCTGTACTCCGATCTGAGAACCTGCAACCGACTGCTAGTATCACGTCAGCCTCGTTGATCAACATATTGGCCGGAAGACGACCGTGCATCCCGATCATGCCGGCGGCGTTAGGATGATCTTCTGCCAGACAGCCCTTACCCATAAAGGTAGTAGTCACTGGAATCCCGAATTTTTCGGAGAGGGTTTTAATCTCCTCGACAGCATTTGAGATCCTCACACCTCCACCAGCGAGTATCACAGGCCTCTCCGCCTTGCTAAGAAGATGCACTGCCTTCGCTATCTGACTCGGGGGCGGTGGTCCAACTGTACGATTGTGACGAAGCCCCAACTCTGAGGATAGATCCACATCAGCTTCTAACACTTGAATGTCTTTTGGTAGATCGACTAGGACAGGCCCAGGCCGCCTTTCCGCTGCGATCTGTAGAGCAGCCTTTATTACAGCGGGTATCTCTTTAACCGAGGAAGGTTGAAAGTTGTGTTTAGTTATGGAGGAGGTGATCCCGATTATGTCTGCCTCCTGGAAAGCGTCCCTTCCTATAAATGGCCGACCAACCTGCCCGGTAATAGCAACTATGGGTGAAGAGTCCATGTATGCGGTCGCTATACCTGTGACGAGATTTGTGGCCCCGGGGCCGGAAGTAGCCATACAGACGCCAGGTCGACCTGAGGCTCGAGCATAGCCGTCGGCCATGTGAGCTGCACACTGCTCATGGCGGACGAGGATGTGCTCAATCTTCTTGTCCACTATAACATCGTAAATCGGCAGAGTGGCTCCTCCTGGGAGGCCGAAGATAACCTCCACACCTTCTTTAATCAGTGTCTCTATGCATGCTTTAGCACCCGACATTAAGACCAACCGCAGTTTATCCTCCCAAAGCGAAGAGTTAAGGAGATCTGACCTACTGGTCGTTTTCAGGTCTCCTCTTCACCCAAAAGGGAATAGCTCCAACCTATTATATTTTTCACAATAATAGCCTACTAGATAAACATTTAAAGAGACATCTCTCCTAGCATTTGGTGGAGGACTGGAGAGTGAGCTGGATGGAGACTGGTTCACTGAGGGATGGGACTGTAGCTAACCTCAAAATATAAAATACCTAATAGCATACAACAAAGTTAACCTGAGCGTAGCCGGGATGGCTGAGTGGACGAAAGCGCAGTCCCAAACTAAGTTGGGGCGGAAGCCTTGAGCCGAAACGCCAGAAAGCCTGTGACCCCCCCGGGTCTCGAGGGTTCGAATCCCTCTCCCGGCGCCATTTCTTATGTGTAACACTCTTGTGGGGGTATGTGGATATCTACAACCGTGAATTAAAGCTGAGAAGGGCGCTGGAGAAGCTTGACGCACCTAGTGATGCCTGAAGAGAACAAGGCAACAATCAAAGCTTTTGATCAGCACCTCAGGAAGAGAGAATACTCGGTCGGGGGAAGGCAGAAGTATGCCAAGTATCTTAACAAGATAGCTTTGAGGCTGGGTAAACCCTTCGCAAAAGTGGATCGGAATGTTGTTTTAAGTCGTGAATACTATCTGCAGTCAGGGTTACGCCAAGGTGGACTTTGGCCCTTTCACCAGCACGGTCAATGTTCGGCCTCTCAGCTTCACAGCCGAGTATCAACACGTCCGAAACGAGTACAGAATGTTGAAGAGGAGAGCATTGAACCGACTTTGACGGAATGCTGGCTTGCAGAATCCGCGCGTCGGCTCGGCTGGGTTGGAGGCGTGTTTCCCCTTTTAATAGGCGTTAATGGTTAGGCCGGGAGTTTAGGAGACTTGCGGATATAGGTAAGCTTGACCTTTCGCTTGTAGGGCGTCGGCCTCACCGCCTCAGGGTGTAGCTTCCCTCGCCAAGCGGCTTAAACAGTCTCTCGAACTCTGCGTTCTCCACTAGGGCGGCAAGCTCTCCCTCCGCCCTCCGCGAGAGTCTCTAGAGGGCTCGTCATCCTTAGAGGCGGAATGGCTGCCGCTATCTCCCGCGCAATCATCCTTGCCTTTAGGTCGGTCTGGAGCTTTCTCCCCAGCCTCGGCGGCGATGATTCCGCATCAAAATTAGTGAGGGAGGGTTTGGGGGCTAAGAGCAGATACTGTGTACTCTTTAGCTACCTTTTTAGCCTGAGCATCCACCAGACCTTCGGCTTGAAGTCTCTTTATAGCTCTCCATATTGTGGTCTTGTCTGGAGGGCCCGCCCCATAAGAGGCTTTCACAGCTCTAATCACTTGGCGCATCGGAGCTGATTTTGTGACCGCGTCCAATATCCTTGACTCCGGGTCTGGGTAATTCTTTCTCCCATAAGCCCTCATGCAGTTTTATGCAACGTGTTGCATTTAAAATCTTCTCAAGGTTAACCGCATTTTTTTTCTTTTGAAGTGAAAAGGATTTTCAAGCTCTATGGGTATTCTCGCAACCTTGTTCCTTTCCTTCTGCAAGTTTTTCTTATAGGGTGAGGAAAAGAAAATATAAAATGTGAGAGGGAAACCATCCTGATGCCGCTAAGCATTATGTAGATAAACGAACTATTTACGGTTGAAGAGAGATCAGGGAGATGATATCAGAAGTTTTCCGACCGAGTAAAATAGAGATGTTAGATTTTTTTTTGTCATAGTTTGATTTTTTTTAAAAAAAAAAGCCCCTTTCGGTTTAGAATTAAACACAAA
>JAVZMI010000017.1 GCA_038883335.1 Candidatus Bathyarchaeia archaeon | reverse complement strand
GGAATACATACTGACGCTCTTCTCCAAGCCCCTATACTGTAGAAAATGTGGCCGGCGTACATATGCCCACATTACATACACTACCGATATTGTTAAATTTACTAGGAATTATTGGGATAATCATTTTTGTTCTTTGGTTAATTTCAGTTATTTTGCCCAAATTCAGATAAAATCCTAATCAAAGACAGTTGAGGCGACAAAATAACGACTACCTGTAATCATTTTTACAGATATCGTTAAAATCACAAGATGGATCTATAACCCATAGTGCTAATCTGCGCCAAGAGTAAGAATAACAGTTATGCCTCAACAAATATAGGAGGTAGGGTCGGTTACGTTTAATGGGTAACTGATAAAAGACGGTTAGCTATTCAGCCGCTATATTGCCACAACTGCTACCTTAAACTGTTTTATCCCCTTCTTGGTCACCAACTCATTCGCGAGGCTTTCTATCTCTAGGCTCCTTCCCTTAACTGCTATGATCTCAAGACAGCTTTCCCCTTCAAGATGGAGGTGCATGGTAGAGTTAACTATGTGTTTATAGTTGTGCTGCACACTGGTTAGAGCCTCCTCTATGCCTGGGACCTCATGGTCGTATATTAGGACTATTGCGCCGGTACTAGTGGCCGCTCCACCTCGCCATTTATGGTCGCTTATAAAATCCCTCATGGCTATCTGCAAGGCTTTAGATCTGTCCCCATAGCCAGCAGCCTCCACCGTCTCATCGAACTCCCTCCTAAGGTCGTCGGGCAGCGATATGCTTATCCTAGTAACCCCTTTAACCATCTAGACCACTGCAAGTATTAAATTCACATAATATTTTAATACATTTTCCTTAAATATTGACGCCCACAAAATTATGAAACGGCAACCAGCCTTGAGATGGACTACATGGTCGATGTTAAAACTTTAATTCAAAGAGCTGCCGAGTTTCATGGACACCTCGGCCCATACCTAGTCCTAGGCTTAAGAGCTGGCTTGGCTGCGACAAACGTGTTAGGGTATGCCCCGAGGGAGACAAGAGCTGAGGTTAAGACTCACCTATCAACTCCCCAGTCATGCTTTATAGATGGCGTTCAATTCTCCACTGGTTGTACTCTGGGTAAGATGAATATCAAGCTAATCGAGGATGATACCCAGTCGGCTGTAACCCTATATCGCGGCGGACGCCGAGTTAGAGTAAGGGTAAAGGATGAGGTAATTGCTAAGCTGAAGTCAACCTCGAGAGAGATGGAAAAGTTGGCTCTCACCCTAGCCGAAGAGCCAGATGGCCAACTCTTCGATATAGAGGTGGGATGATAGCGGAGAATAATGGATTTGTTTTGAGTAGGAGAGAGATCGTTTCGTTCGAGGGCTGAGGAATATATACTTTCGTCAATTACCGGGTTGGCACAGTCTCAGCCACTCCGATGAACGAGATGCGTAGATGACGGAGCCCCCCTTGCGGCCGGGGTTATTCTTGGAAAACCATAGCTAGCTTTTTCGGTAGGGAAGGACTGCAGACTTCCTGTAGGGCCCTCTTCGACGTTTTCCAGCCTTCTCCTTCCTCTCTTTCCTCACAATCAATTCATCTTCAGCTACTTCAACCTCACGCTTCACCCAGCTCCCCCCAGGAGGGTTATGGAATTAGTACAATTAATATGACAATCATTGAAGTAATAATGAGTTGACCTCTTAGTAGGGCGTAGATCAATCCGGGTGCGTGGCTAGTCACTAAATCTCTGCATGGCCTAAATATAAACACCGTCAAATAATGTGCCATCTGTCTTTGATTAATTTATTAGGCTGAACAACCCTCATAATTAAAAATGATGTTCCCATGCGTTAAAAGTGGACTATTTAGTAGATGGCCGATTTTGAGTAGGATCACGCCCCGTGACCAGCTTATCTCCGTGGGGGGATATGGCGGGAAATTGCTACGGTGGGAGAGCTGACTGGTGTGAAGAGTATCTTACCCCTCTTGCTCCTAATCATAATTCTTGCAAGCCAGCTGCCCGTGCAGGTAGGTGGGCAGGCGGGTACCAGGTTGAGCCTTTATGTAGCCCCTGATAAATTGGCTGCTGATGGTGGACTCTACGAGAGTCTTTTGATTCGATTAGAAGATGAAAATGGGCCGACTGTAGCGCCCTCTGACATTCCGATAATCCTCACATCCTCAGATGAGAAGGTTGCAAGCGTAGATCTTCAACTTACAATGCCGAAGGGTCATAGCTATATTGTAACAGGAATTCGAACAACGAAGACCCCTGGCACGGTTACGATCACCGCAGCCTCTCCCTGGATTCCTGCGGCATCAATAATGGTTACCACCATAACCCCTACAGGGGCGCCCACAAAGTTAGGCATCTATGCAGGCCCAACCTCGATCCTGGCTGAACCGACCCAAACAAGCTATATAACAGTTCGACTGGAGGATGCGAGGGGGCTCCCTGCGAAGTCGCCCTCAGATATCGAAGTCTCCCTCACTCTCTCGGAACCCAAAGTTGGGTCTATCGATAGTTACGTCATCATACGTGCGGGAGAGTTTCAGACTGCGACCACATTCCGCGCCACCTATACCCCAGGAAGTACGAAGGTCACAGCGTCAGTTGAGGGTTACCCGGTAGCCTCTGTCACCATAACGACTGTGGGTACTGCGCCTACAAAACTGGCCGTATACGCCCTTCCATCAAGCCTTCACATTCAAGACAAGCCTGGGCTGCTGATCGTTCAGCTACAAGGCGACACTGGAAACCTAGCTAAGGCTCCGTCTGACATACTTGTAACCCTTACATCTAACAGCCCCAATATTGCCAACCCTGAGGGCCCTGCAACAATTCGTAAAGGTGAAAGCCAAGCTGTCAGCTACTTGATTCCAAGGTCAGCTGCAGGTCAAGTTATTATTACCGCCGCCGCTGAGGGGTACACTTTAGGTTCCACCACAATCACCATATCGGCGGAGACTGGAAGCGCAAGTAGCGCGTCGGTTACTATAGCAGGTTGCAAAATACCATCCGATAGGGGGTCCTATAAAGTGATCGCAATACAGCTACTGACGAGCGGCGGCAAACCCGCAAAGGCTTCCTACCTAACTTTAGTGGCAGTCTCGTCTTCGAACAGCGAAGTGGGTTCAGTAAGCTCGGATTTGGTTTATGTAGAGGGGGGAAGCAGTTACACCATAGCCACGTTCAAAACTACACATAAACCGGGGACTACCACCATAACTGCCACCGCCTCAGGGTATAGCGCAACCGCAGCTACATTAACTACGGTCGGCTCCTCGCCAACAAAGATAGGCCTCATCACAACTCCACCAAATATATACGCCGACAACGCAACATACAAATCTCTAGTAGTTCAATTACAGGACTCCACGGGAGCACCAGTCAAAGCTCCAAATAGCCTCACCGTATCGCTCTATTCTTCAAATCTCGAGGTAGGCAGTGTTGACCCGAGCATAACAATCCATGCTGGCAGCAGTAGCGCGGTTGCTAACTTCTACTCGACGAGATTAGCCGGTAGCACCACGATATCATCTCTAGCTGAAGGCTATACGGTCGAGGCTGCCACGGTGACCACCTATAAACCTGAACCTCAAGCCTTCGCTCTGTTCGCCCTCCCAAGTGAGGTCTACGCGGATGGAACAAGTTATGACTCCATCTACATTCAACCACGAGATTCTGCCGGTTTACCAGCGATCCCATGGTCGGACATTACTGTACACCTTACATCCTCTAACTATGCGGTAGGTGATGTGGATCCAACAGTTAACATCCCGGCTGGAAAGAGCCTAGTTGTTACTAAATTCCACTCCGGTTTCAGCACTGGGGAGACGACAATAAATGCTCTCTCCAGCGGACTCTCAGCCACTACACTTAAAGTATCCACTATACCAGCATTGCCAACTGGCCCCCAAATCTCCGTCACGGTTAAAGCAACCCCTGAGATCATTCATGTAGGCGGGGAGTCCATCTTAGAGATCACGGCTATGAGTGGCGGAAACCCTCTGCCCAACGCTAAAGTGGAGCTGAGCGTAGATCTCGGGTCACTTTCCGCAACATCCCTAACAACTGGCATGAATGGGCAAACAAACGCAATATACTCTTCAAACCAACAGGGTGAAGCAACCGTCACAGTGACTGTCAGCAAGCAAGGATATCAAAGCTGCAGTGAAACTCTAGGTATAACAGTCTCTGAAGCCCCCTTGCTTACTTCTAACCTAGTATACCTCCTCACCGCTGCGGGAGCTGCGGCGGCGGTGACCATACTTCTCCTCAGATCAGGGAGGTTAAGACTTCCGATAAAACTTAGACTCAGTCTACCAAAATAGCATATTTACCTCGGCATGAGGCATATTTGAGTGGGGAATGACCGGAGGTAGCCTCGAGGTAAATCTTGTAGGCGAAGTGTGACATGGCTCTGAAGAGAGTACAGGAAGCTTGGAACCAGGCCTTGTGCAACTTCTATTATGGGCTCTCATATGTGGGGACATTAGTCCAAGAATTGAGCAGTATCAAAGACCGTAAGGCTGATGGCGTTAGCACAAACGTGGTTGAGAAGAGAGTTGAAAAAATTAGAGGCAAGCCGGAGTTTGGCGTCTGCTCTTATCTGCCTGACCTCTTACATTACAGAGAAAGAGTAATCCCACTCCTCGGCGAGCTCGGAGTAAAGTGGCTCAGGACAGACTTCCCATTCTCTTTGTGGCAAAGAGATAAGGCGAAGTTTGAGATGGTGGACGAGATAGTTGAGGAGGCGCGTAGAAGAGAAATTAATATCCTTCCAATACTGGGAACCTGGACGATCGGCAGCCCAAAACCACCAAAGAACAGAGAAGAATTTCTAGAATACATAAAAGAACTAGTCAAGAGATATGATGGAAAGATAGATGCCTACGAGTTTTGGAATGAGCCGAACTGTAGGTGGTTCTGGAGAAGCTCCATCGGCAACTTCGGTCGTCTCTTGGACTTATCGGCGCAGAGAGCCAAAAGTGTCAACCCACAAATAAAAGTCGGGATGAATGTAGCTTGGCTCTGTGGCTTAACTGGTCCGTGGGCACTTAAATTTATTGAGCGGATGGCGCGGGGAGGCTATCTCCGACATGTAGACTTTATAGGGCTACATGGCTATCCTGGAACATATGAACCAGGAGGCGCGAACACATGGAGGGAGAGGATAAAAGCTGTTAAGAAGCTAATGGAAGACACGGTTGGGGATAAGGAGCTATGGGTGACTGAGTTCGGCTTCTATGCCTTCCGAAACAGGTTATTTTATCCTCATACACCGCAGGTTCAGATCCAGTATCTTAAAGAGGCTTTTGACGCGATCGCTACGACCGGTGATGTTCCAGTCGCCATCTGGTACTCTCTTCACGACCCTCTAACACTCTCAAATCTCAATATGCAGAAGGTAACTTACCAAGAGTATGGGTTCGGTCTATACACGAAAAAGCTTGAACCTAAGGACACAGAAACAGCCAGGGTTATAATGGAAATTACTTCCCGATGATGCCCCTAGGCTGTTCCGGGGGACTTCGGTTTAAAGGTTAGTGTCCCTGTTCCAGCTTTGCTTTTAGATTTCCCACCGAACCTGAGTCTCAACTATATTTTCATACCGCAAAATTAGGTGGATGAAGCCTATCAATGTCACGGCGAGTAAGAGAGGCGAATAGACAAAAAAGTAGACGACGTACTCGGCAAAGTAGTAGAGGTACCTGAGCTTGGCGGATATAACCTTGAATAATGAAGATGAGACCCCGAAGCCTGTTATGTAGATTACAAAGGCGATAGCCCATTTCACGAGTAATGTCACTCCAGCCAGTATAGGTGAGAAAGGCAGTAAAAGGATTGTTAACGCACCGTAGAGTAGGTTGTAGGTTAGGAGGTATGAAACTGTGAATATTATGGAGGGTGTACATACAATTATTAGGGGCAGTAAGAATATGGGATACTTTACTAAACTCTTCCCTATCTCTTTGTAATAATCCTTAAACCAGAGAAGTGAGCCTATAGCCCACCTCATCCTTTGGGCATACCACGCTTTCCATGTATTAGGGACCTCATTCAACACTTCAATCTTGTTCGTGAACTTGAATCTGCAATCCGCTAGGAAGCAGCGCATCGTGAAATCCATATCCTCCGATAGAACAGCCTTGAAGCCGCCTAACTTATCGAACACTTGCCTTTTTACTGCGAACGCTGAGCCGTTTATTCCTAGAGCCCTCCCCGAGCGCGAGTATATCCAGTTGGTCATGTTAATTACTAGGAAATCATAACTGATGAGCCGTGAGAGGAAAGATTGCCTTATCACTCCTTTTCTTATATCCAACAGGTCTGTATCTCTCATCTCTTCGACCAAAACGCTCAGAAAATTATGGTCTTGGTCTTTGATGTCTACGTCGCCGTCTAGGAAGAAGAGGATCTCTCCACTAGAATCTTTGACGGCTTGGTTCAATGCAACCGCTTTACCCAGCCTCTGCGGGTTGAGGTGGAACTTCACCTGCCCCCTCATCTTTCTAGCCAAATCCCGGCTTTTTTCGGTGGGCTCATCGATTGTAACGATTATCTCTTTGGGCTGGTATTTATCTTCCAGCAGTTTCGCTAGAACCGTCTCGAGCAGGGCGGACTCTTTGTAGACAGGTATGATGACGCTGAGGCTTACAGGAGCCAACTCTGCTCCCTTAGATTTTTCTTATCTGACCGATATCTCTGGAGAGATAGAGTTCTCTGTAGTTACTTATAAATCTTGGCGAATTTTTCATGCGAACTTGTATTGACGATGGAACTTTAGGTTGAGTGTTTTTGTGGGTGATTCAGGTAAGTTTGGTTGGCTGTTTAAGAATCGTTTATATTGTTGCTGTGGTAAAATGTATAGAAAAACGGGTCGGCTGGTGGGCTATGCCGTTAATGGGTGAACATCCGATAAGATTGGAAGATATAACCATCGCAAGCTTCCTGAAGATCTTTGAGAGAATCATTAAGGTAAAGGAGTCAGCTGGCATAACTGCGATTCTGAATAATCCTCCAGACTTGTTTGAGAGAGCAAAGCTCTATGGCACCCAATATAGGAATGGCAGTTGGAACTGGACGTCGAATATCTGGAGTAGGAGTGCAGCTGGCAGTGTTGTTGTTGAGAGAGAGGAAGATTTGAGGGTTGAACATAAGCAGTTGATGTTAAGAGTTTTAGAGCACATACTCTGCCAGCCGATGATCCAAGTTGACGCAAACCTTGGGAAGCCTGGATCTAGGGCGGAGATGAGATGTCGGCTTTATTGCGATCCGCAGTTCCCTGATATTGCTTATCGCTGGAGCCAGATCAACTTCCCAGGTGATCCAAGAGCGAAGCCTGATGTGATGCTTTTCTGTATCCCGCATTACCTCGAAAATCCCAATGTTCCAGGTAAGGCTGAGATGCTCAGAGTGATTCGATTTCCTAATCACAATTATACGATCGTGACCTGTAGCTCCTATCAGGGAGAGGTGAAGAAGGGTTTTCTGTCACACTGGATATTTCACGTGTATAAGAGGGGTGGGATTGGGGAGCATGCCTCTCTCAAAGAGTTTACTGTCAAACAGCTCGATGGCACGGAAAAGAGGATAGTGATGTGTACTTGGGGTCTTACTGGTAGTGGGAAATCAACTCATGGGATGTATGTCTTCAATGAGCACAATGCTCCTTTATATAAGGAGAAGTTTGGGGTTGATGTCCTAGAACTCGTTAGAGATCAGTGTATCAAGAATGACGACATCGTTGGCATCTTCCCAGACCGTGTTGTGAGTTCGGAGAGAGGCAGCTGGACGAAGACCGAGGACATCACTGAAGACCAAGTAGCAATATACAACGCGGCTACAGTTCCATGGGCTCTACACGAGAATACCGAGTTTAGTTCAGACGGCAACCCAAGTTTCGAAGGGAGACTCTTCCAGTACTGGGGTAAACTCAACCAAAATGCGAGGACTGTGTTCAGGCTTGAGGATACTGGCTATTTCGACGGTGACGTAGATTCCAGCGGCCCCCTAAATATGGCTGTCTTCATAAGCCCAGGATACACCTCCGACTATGCTTGGGTGAAGATAAATGACGCCGCATTCGCGGCGAAGGTGTTGGCTGAGGGACGCACCACTGGGCATCCTGCTCAAAGTCGGGTAGGTGTTGGGGAGTCGAAATATGAGAGCCGGTACTGTCTCCCGTTCACCATGGGTGTGGGTAACGCTGCGCATGTGATTCGTTTCTACGAGTTCGTGAAGGCTCGGGAGGCTTCGGCTGATCCAGTCAACATCTACCTGCTAAATACCACAGGGTGTGTGGGTGCGGAGTATGAGTGGGCGGAAGTACAGCTTGGAGGTCGGAGGGTGAAGGTTCCTAAGACGAAGTTTAGAGTTGAGGGGACTAGGATTAAGCCTGTAGGTGGCACTGGGCCGTCGATCGAGGAGACTGAGCTGTTTCTTTTGCAGGCTGCTAGGAAGGCTGTGGAATATGAGCCTCATCCGGTTTGGGGTGAGAGGGTTCTCGTTCCTGTGAAGGTCCCGGGTCTCACTGAGCGGAGGTTGAAGGAGTTGAACCCGTTCACCTACCGTTCGATGGATGAGATGAAGCTACTGCTGGAATCACAGCTAGCCGTCAGCAAGTTTTATCTGGATCAACAGTGCCCAGGGCTCCCTGACTCCATATATAATAGTATGGATTTCTAGCCGCACTCTTTCAATTCCCTTTGTTGGGATTTTCGTTCTGCATCACCTTAAAAACGTTGAGTTTCGCATAAGCAAGCTTTTAGCTTTCAATTCCCTTTGTTGGGATTTTCGTTCTGCATCGTGACTGAAAATGAGTGAAAACGAAGAAATACAGGTTTGGCTTTCAATTCCCTTTGTTGGGATTTTCGTTCTGCATCCACAAAAGTTTTAGGGGCAGGCCTCGACCTTAGCGGCTTCACTTTCAATTCCCTTTGTTGGGATTTTCGTTCTGCATCTAAGGCCAAAATTGACCCCGACGCCGTGAGAATTCGCTTCGCTTTCAATTCCCTTTGTTGGGATTTTCGTTCTGCATCTTTGGGCGTGAATATATTAAAAAGGAGAGGTGAAGTAGTACTTTCAATTCCCTTTGTTGGGATTTTCGTTCTGCATCAGGGAGGTGGGGCGTAGTGGACTACGTGAAAACGATAGACTTTCAATTCCCTTTGTTGGGATTTTCGTTCTGCATCTGTTCACAAATCCGCCAGCCAGAAAACTTTTAACAATTAAACCTTTCAATTCCCTTTGTTGGGATTTTCGTTCTGCATCGAACTGTGATGCCTGTTGTGCGTGATTTTGGGCGCTGGACTTTCAATTCCCTTTGTTGGGATTTTCGTTCTGCATCGCGAGAGTAAGTGGAGCGGTAGACGGGAAGCGTTCCTTCTTTCAATTCCCTTTGTTGGGATTTTCGTTCTGCATCACCTTAAAAACGTTGAGTTTCGCATAAGCAAGCTTTTAGCTTTCAATTCCCTTTGTTGGGATTTTCGTTCTGCATCCTTGTATCGGGGTTTCAAGCAGTGCCCTGTCGACCAGATCTTTCAATTCCCTTTGTTGGGATTTTCGTTCTGCATCGGCACAAATGAGCGAGATTGAAAAATATTTCGTGGCGGAAGCTTTCAATTCCCTTTGTTGGGATTTTC
>JAVZMI010000016.1 GCA_038883335.1 Candidatus Bathyarchaeia archaeon | reverse complement strand
CAAACTGTGGCTTTCTCTCACTACAACAACCTTTCAGCTCAACTGCCTATTGACCCAAAAACTGGTAGATTGGTACCTGGCGGTGTAAAAGAGCAGGCTGAACAGTGCTTTAAAAACATCAAGGCAATTATAGAAAGCATCGGCCATGCCATGAGCGATGTTGTTAGAATCACTATATTCGTTAAGAACATCAAAGATATTGACGCTGTCGACGAAGTTTATAAAGCATTCTTCCCAACCTATGTTCCTGCACGGACAACAGTTGCAGTTGCAGCTTTACCTATGGATGCGTTGGTACAAATTGAAGCACTTGTTTCAAACGGTGAAGGTACAATTCCAAACGCACCACAAGCAGGCGACCTCATAAAGCTTACAAACAACACGGCAAATGCGCCAATAAGTCCTCTATATTCGCAAACTGTGGCTTTCTCTCACTACAACAACCTTTCAGCTCAACTGCCTATTGACCCAAAAACTGGTAGATTGGTACCTGGCGGTGTAAAAGAGCAGGCTAGACAGTGCTTAAAGAATATCAAGGCAATTTTAGAAAGCATCGACGTTCCTTTTGACGATATTGTTAAAATTACTATCTTCCTCAAAAACCTCTCAGATATTGAAGCCGTAAACGAAGTTTATAAAACATTTTTCCCAGACTCGGCTATCGCTAGGGCCGTAGCCTATTTCCCCGCACGGACAATAGTTGCAGCTTCAGCTTTACCTATGAATGCATTGGTACAAATTGAAGCAGTGGTGTCACATGGAGATGGTACACCCCCCCAAGCTGTTGAAGACAGGCATGGGATCATTATAGAAGCAAACAATACGGAAAACGCGCCAATAAGTCCTCTATCTACGCAAAGTGTAGCTTTCTCTCATTACAATCATATTTCAGCTCAACTGCCTATTGACCCAAAAACTGGTAGATTGGTACCTGGCGGTGTAAAAGAGCAGGCTGAACAGTGCTTAAAGAACATCAAGGCAATTATAGAAAGTGTCGGCCACGTTATGGAAGATGTGGTTAAGGTAAATATCTTCCTTAAAAATATCGCTGATATTGGTACTGTAGACGAAGTTTACACAAAATTCTTCCCAAGCGGCGTTCCTGCACGAAGAACAATTGGCGTATCAGCTTTACCTAACGATGCTTTAGTCCAAATCGATGCAGTTGTATCAAACGCTGAAGGAACACCTCCAAAAGCATAACAGCATTTTTTTATTTTTTCCATATTACGGCGAAATTATAAGAATTATATCTAACACCATTAGTTTTAGGCGTAATAGCTAGGCTGTTTCACGATTAGAGATAAGAATGGGAGTGTTGAGCATTATAACTACTCAGAGAGGGAGACCAGTAGCCATGCTCAAGAGTCTAGATGACGATTCTCACGTTAAAACTAGGCTCTGCCAATATGAAGCGGTCAATAACGGTAAAGGCGTCTATATTGCTAAACAGATTGTCCTCTCCAAGATTAAGGGACAAAACGGAATACTGGCGAAATATAATATGCAACCGCTAGGAGATAAAGCTCAGGTTATGGTTGAAAATATCGGTACGGCAAGCCTAGAAATGGCAAAAAGAAGGCTTACTTCGATTGAGGGAAAGTTTAGTGAGCTTTACTTCAAACAAATATTTGGTCTGTTCTCAGAGAAGTTGAGGCCTGACGCCCGTAAGAAGTTCAAAGCTTATGACGGCATAAACAACGCCTTCAATTTGGCTTATGAGGTCTTGTCGTGGAAGGTTCACAGAGCCTTAATCAGAGCCAAGCTAGAGCCTTATCTGGGCTTTCTCCATTCGGTTCAGTTTGGGAAGCCTAGTTTAGTTTGCGATTTTCAAGAGCTATATCGTTGCCTTATTGATGATTTCTTGATCCGATATTGTCGAAATCTAAAGCTGAAAGACTTCATGGTGAAAACCGAAGATTTGACGAGAAACAAGAGAGGAAAGAGGGTCTACTTGAACGATTCACAAACCCACGATCTAATGGAGAAGTTGAACGGGTTCTTTGAATCCAAAATTGAACTGTCGAGAATTAAGTTTGGTGAATCGCAGACCGTTGAGACCCTAATCAACGAAGAAGCATTGCTACTAGCGAAGTATCTGAGGGGCGAGCGAGAGACCTGGATGCCCAGGTTACCTAGCTGCCTAGAATGTTAGAATGCTAGAATTCCTAGGGTTTGTGTGTGTTTTTTATTTGTTTGTTTTTTGTGTTGAGAGAGAGTTAGTTAGAGAGAGTTAGATAGAGAGAGTAGGAAGGAGAGAGAATGTGGGTGGGAAGGAAGGAGTTAAAATTTAAGTCTAGGCGTATGGTTTAAACCTGAGAGGTCTATTCTAGTTTGGGCCCGTGGCGCAGTCAGGATAGCGCATCGGCCCTCTAAGCCGGGGGTCGTGGGTTCGAATCCCACCGGGCCCGCTATATCGCGGGTTAAACTTTTATGTTGGGCATTCATTTTTTGTAAGAATATATATGCCCTTCGAGAGCATGGAAAGCTTACCTATCGATGAGAAGTATAATGCGATAAAAACTGCTTGTAGGAAGTTAGGAAATAGAAGCCGATTTTTACACTGATTTAAAAAAACTACTAATTCTGAATCAACCTAAACAATAAATATACTAGCAAGAAGACATTTACACATGCGTCTTGTACTTCCAGCTATCGAATTGACGCAGACTAAGGACATAAGAGTATACCTGACTAAGTTAAGCGTAGAGCAAATTAAAGATCTAATAGAGAACAAACAGCTCATTCCTGATACTTACAATCCTGATATCAACATCCAACAGGGCTATCAAAGATCCCTAAACCCGAATAGGATGAGGCGGATACTCAATTTTCTGGAAAGTTGCCACAGTATCGTCCTGCCTGTCATGCCAACATCTATAGTATTAAATGTAAGAAATACAGCCTCGGAACCGCTCAAATTTAAAGATGGGAAGCTAATCATAGGTGATGACGCGACATTATATGTTGTAGACGGTCAACATAGAGTATGGGGAATAAAAGATCTCAAGAACTCGAAGTATGAAGCTCCCGTGACGTTAGTTTACGGTTTAGATGAATATCAAGAGGCGGCGCAATTCTTAGTAATAAACGGTACTCAAAAGAGAGTGGATCCATCCCTACAGCTCAGAGTACTTTTTTATGCCGAAGAAGCTCGAGTTGAAAAACTCGCAAGCGAAATCAAGGATGTAATTCCGTGGCAGAGGTGGAAGCTAGAAGCGTTAAAGATAGCTATAAAACTTGAAAACGACCCTGAAAACCCATGGTACAAGAAAGTTAAGGTGCCCAACGATCTATCTGATGAGTGGAAGCCTATTAAGGAAGGTAGCTTTGTGGATAGCTTCAGGTATTTGTCAAGCGAAGAAAATCCGATATCTCGAGTGCCAATTGACAAAAAAGTAGCACATCTAAAAGAGTACTGGAACACAATCAGAAAGCTATGGAATAAGGCATTTGAGGACGACTATCAAGAAGATTTTCTTTTAGTCGCCCCTTTCGGCGCCGGGGTTTTTAATACACTATTTCCAAGCGTGATGACTCTTAAGAATGTTTCCAATTCAAGTTTCGAAGACTTGTTGACCCCAATTGTAAAGATTTATCCGTTAAAAAAGTGGTCTAGAAGGAGGGGTGAGCTAGCAAATAGAGGAAGCAACCAGGCGGCCTTTCGTGAAGTGGCCACAGAATTTCTTACAACCATCAATCCCAGCCTTGATTACAGAAATCATAAAGAATATGATAAGATAAGAGGAATGAAGCACAACTTAAGGTGGCTCGTGGATAAGGGCTATGATATGCTATCTCCAATAGTCCTAAAGTCTGCCGACTACCTGAAAGATGATCGAGGTAAATTCAAAAAAGCTTGCTATGTTCTTGTTAACTTAATGAACAACGGTAAGATATCTGTTTACGTAGGTCAAAGCAGGAGCGTAGAAAATAGGTTAAGAGGTCATAGTAAGAAGTATAATTTATACCATGTTGAATCATGCGAAGATGACCAAGAGATGAAACAATTAGAGGGTACCCTGTGGCATCTTGTCAAACCGAGCGTTAGGGAAAACGAGAATCACCCTAACAGAGATTTTTGCCCTTTCTGCGAATGAGCAAAATCTGCGATTGATTGACATCCTTCTTTGAGGCTTCTGACGGCATGACTGAAAAAGGTACCGTAACAATATCGACGTGCTAGAACGCGCAATTCTGGGGAGGATCCAGAAAAAATTTAAACCGTGATATATAGGATTAAAATCCAACCGGGCCCGTTAAGTCATAATCCGAACTTAGACTCTCGCAGCGTTCTAATGTGGGTGTGCTTGTTGTGGGGGGTGATGCCTAGACTGGTTGGTCGTCATACACCTTCAATAAGGCTCTCCAATTTACTCCTATTATAACCAATATGATGACGTATCCGGCTAGGACGGAGAGGATGTAACCGATGGCTATGAAGCCTGCTCCTATCAGCAATGGCATAAACAGCATCTCCGCACCCTCCGCAAAGATCCCGAGCACGCATAGAACCAACCCCAGAAACACCTCCCTCCTCCACAGTCCATACCCCCCAGCAAAATCAGCAAACCCCAACAGCAACGTTAGAGCGCCAACCCCTCGATTAGTCTCAATAGGCGACGTTAACAGAAGCCCCCCGCCCAGGAGCTCAGTAGTCCCAATAACAAAAAAGATTATAGCCCCAATGGTTAGGCTCTTAGGCCTCGACGTACGTTCTCTCAAAGTTGCTAAAACACCTCTCGCTTAGCTTGGCCACACTCACACATCTTCACTCCTTCACTCTATAACCGATTGTTGACGTAGCAGATAAAGTTGAATGATACGAGCAGTTTAAGCGTTAAAAACCGGGTATAATGTGGCTCTCGTTGCCAAAGTTTTAATTCTCAATTCTCCCAGAACTTTGAAGTCGATGAATCGCGAGGATATCGGTTATTAAGGGAGTTGTGATACTATTGGTTGCAGTTACCGTTGGTAGGTTTCTAGGCGGAAAATGTCAGGGCTAATCATGGGGCGGCCAACCGTCAGAGATGAAGAGATACTGCGCATAATTAACTTCGAAGAGTCAAATCCGCATGTCATCCTAGGCCCACATAAATTTCGGTCCGAGGGTGAGGAGGTAGTCTCTGTCAGGGCTTATCTTCCAAGGGCAGCCAAGGCTTGGGTAAACACCGGGGACGAGAGTACTAAAAAACGCCTAGAGATGACGCCCATCCACCCATCCGGCTTCTATGAAGCTCAGCTACCAGCAAATTATATCACAGAAAACTACGTGATAGAATTTATAGATTTATCAGGTTACATTGAGATGCGAGAAGACCCTTACAGGTTTGAGCCTGAGATAACAAGTTATGACCTTTGGCTTCTTGGGGAGGGTAAACATTACAAGAGCTACGAGAAATTAGGGGCTCACATAGTCAACAGAGGCGGTGTGGAGGGGGTGAGGTTCGCGGTTTGGGCGCCGAATGCACAAAGCGTAAGTGTCGTGGGGGATTTCAACCATTGGGCCGTCGGAGTTCACCCTATGAAAGCACTCGGTGTCTCAGGTGTCTGGGAGTTATTCATCCCAAGGTTGAGGGAAGGGGAACCCTACAAATACGCAGTAAAGTCTAGGTTCGACGTTCGTGTGAGATTGAAAGGGGACCCCTACGCTTTCAG
The DNA here is from genome assembly GCA_038883335.1 of Candidatus Bathyarchaeia archaeon. Classification (NCBI taxonomy): domain Archaea; kingdom Thermoproteati; phylum Candidatus Bathyarchaeota; class Bathyarchaeia (SeqCode); species Bathyarchaeia archaeon. Next base: position 6,957 of record JAVZMI010000016.1, on the reverse strand, counting down.
AGCGGAAGGAAGGCCTAGAACAGCCTCACTAGTTACCGAGTTGGAGGATTATAGGTGGGGGGACGATGGTTGGCTATTAAGTAGGGCTTCAAAGAACTGGCTCGAAGAACCACTCTCAATATATGAAGTCCACCTTGGCTCTTGGCGGAGGAAGAGCAGGGGAGAGGGGGCGAATTTTCTAAATTATAGAGAAATAGCAGACCAGCTTGTACCTTATGTTAAGGAGATGGGATTCACACACATAGAGCTTCTGCCAGTGATGGAGCATCCTCTCGATAGATCATGGGGGTATCAGATCTCATACTACTTCTCACCAACATCCAGATATGGGTCACCAAAAGACTTCATGTACTTCGTCGATAAGTGCCACCAAGAGGGGATAGGTGTCATATTGGACTGGGTTCCAGCGCACTTCCCCAAGGACGACTTCGCCTTAGCAATGTATGATGGCACCCACCTATACGAGCACTCTGACCCACGGCGTGGGGAGCATCCAGACTGGGGGACGCTGATATTTAATTACGGCAGGAATGAGGTTAAGAACTTTCTAATCTCCAGTGCTCTCTTCTGGTTGGATAAGTACCATGTAGACGGTCTCAGAATAGACGCGGTAGCTTCTATGCTATACTTGGACTACTCCAGGCGGAACGGTGAATGGCTGCCTAACAAGTATGGCGGCAGGGAAAATTTGGAGGCAATAGAATTCCTGAAGGAGCTGAACGAGGTTGTCCACAAGATGCACCCATACGCACTTATGATCGCTGAAGAGTCAACCACGTGGCTTGGCGTTACTAAGCCAACGTACTCTTCGGGGCTTGGGTTCGACTTTAAGTGGAACATGGGTTGGATGCATGATGCCCTTACATATTTCTCGAAAGACCCTATATTCAGAAGCTACCATCACAACATCATAACTTTTAGTTTGATCTATGCTTTCAGCGAGAACTTTATCCTAGTCCTCTCACATGATGAGGTAGTTTACGGCAAAAGGGCATTGCTGAGTAAGATGCCGGGGGATGAGTGGCAGAAATTCGCCAACCTTAGGCTTTTGCTCGGTTACATGTTCACACATCCAGGTAAAAAGCTCCTCTTCATGGGTGGCGAGTTCGGTCAATGGAATGAATGGTGGTTTGAGAGAGAACTCGACTGGGACTTACTTTCGAGGCCTCCCCACGCTAAACTACGGCTTTACGTGAGTGATCTAAACAAAATCTACCGTGAAGAAAAAGCTCTTCATGAATTGGATCATCACCCCTCAGGCTTCGAGTGGATAGACTGTAATGATACGTCTCAAAGTGTGATATCCTACCTGAGAAGGTCAAAGCATGGCGACCTCCTGGCTGTGGTGTGCAACATGACGCCAGTGCCGCGATGCAACTACAGGATAGGTGTCCCAAAAATGGGATACTGGGCTGAGCTACTTAACAGTGACGCGAAGGAATATGGCGGTAGTGGTGTGGGAAATCTGGGGGGCTTACACTCAGAGAACATCCCTTGGCATGGAAGGCCCTTCTCGCTGAATCTCACACTGCCACCCCTCGGTATTCTGGTGTTCAAGTTAGAGAATCGCTGGAAGTCTAAACCGTAGCCATTGGAGCTAGTCTGCCTGATAAAGTATATCTTCTCAGTTTACATTTGTGTGGAGTAGAGATGTTTATGAGGTTCCTCCGCGATTTTTTAGCCAATTATTATTTTTTATAAAGTTTGGGGTAGGAAGGATATGTTAAAGGAGGCTATGTTCTATGAGAGATCTGAGGGAAGGAGTGTTCAATGTTACCTATGCCCTCACCGTTGCAAGATCGCCGAGAATAGGAGAGGCATCTGTGGGGTTAGAGAGAACATAGGTGGGGCTCTCTATAGTTTAGTATATGGTAAAGCTGTGTCGATGGCAGTTGACCCGGTAGAGAAAAAGCCTCTCTTCCACTTCTATCCAGGCTCAGAAGCATACTCGATCGCGACTGTGGGATGCAACTTCCGGTGTGGGAACTGCCAGAACTACGAAATCTCTCAGATGCCGAAAGAGCGTGATAAGCGGATAGTAGGGGAGGATGTATCGCCCAGAGAGATCGTTGCTGCGGCAAAACGGTACGGTTGCAGGTCAATAGCTTACACCTATACTGAGCCGACCATATTCTTCGAGTACGCGTACGATACCGCGAAACTTGCACGTGAGGATGGCATATGCAACATCTTCGTTACGAACGGCTATATTACGCCTGAGGCGTTGAGAGCTATTGCTGGCTACCTGGATGCCGCTAATATAGACTTGAAAGGTTTCTCTGAAGAGTTCTATCTCAAGAATTGTGGCGGTCACCTGAATCCAGTCTTGGAAGCCATAAAGCTCTATAAGACTCTGGGGGTCTGGGTTGAGGTGGCGACTCTGGTAATCCCGACGCTGAACGATACTGAGGAAAACTTCAGGGGCATCGCCGAATTCATAAAATCTGTAGGTGTGGAGATTCCCTGGCATATTACACAGTTCTATCCAGCCTACAAGTTGGCGTACCTCCATCCGACCCCAATTATGGTCTTACGTGAGGCTAGGAGGATCGGACTGGAGGCAGGGCTGAGATATGTGTATGAGGGGAACGTCCCTGGGGAGGAGGGGGAGAACACCTACTGCTATAGTTGTGGGTGTATACTAATTCGCCGCCATGGCTACCAGATCATAGAGAATAAAATTAAAGAGTCAAGGTGTCCCTACTGCGCCGCTAAGATAGATGGCGTGGGAATTTGATCATTTAGAATCTGCGCAATTATTTGAAGCTAGCCGTAATTATGCTAATCCCACACGGCATCTTCTATCTACGCAATACTTCAAGATGGAAGACTAATATAAGGTATAGAGTTATATCATATCTTACTTAAAAGATCAAAGCCTGTGATATTCGAGATAGTTAGAACTAGTCAGGACAAGGTGGGGTACAAAGTGTACGTGCAAAATGTCTGCACAGATAAAATTAGAAAAATCCTATGGGTGGAAGAGGCCGACGTCCTCATAACGCAACACGATAGAGCTGTGAAAATCAGGACAGACGAATTGAACGGCGTAATCCGCATAATTGCGGAGGAGATAACGGGCCCCATGGCGTACTAAGCTTCAGATAACTGTACCACCGAGCTTTAACCCCTATACTTATCGAGTTCTAGTAGAGAACAAGAATTTGGAAATACAGAGTTGGGGAGGGTAAGTAGAGTTGGAGGAAGTAAGATACTGGGAACCTTACATCGAGTTAATGTCTAAGAGTGAACTTCAAGCCTTACAGTTCAAACGTCTTAAACGTATGCTCCGCTACGTCTACGAGAATAGCCCCTTCTACAAGCGGAAATTTGACGCAATGAAAGTTAAGCCTGACGACCTCAGAAGTCTAGATGATATAGTAAGGTTCCCCTTCACAACTAAGGAGGATTTGAGGCTGAATGCGTATCCATACGGGGGGGCGTTCCTCTGTGTGCCCCGTGAACAGATCATCTGTTGGCACATGACATCAGGAACCACTGGAACGCCAACGATCGCCCCATACACCTATAAAGACTACGAAGTATGGATGAACGTGATGGCGCGGAGCTACACAGCCGCGGGAGTTCGACCTGGCGACATTGTAATGAACATCTACGGCTATGGGCTCTTCACGGGCGGAATAGGATTTCATCAAAGCGCACACCTGGTCGGAGCTTCAGTAATCCCTTGGAGCGTAGGGCGGACTGAGGCGCTCATCAAGACGATGAGAGATTACCACGCCACAGTTATGACTGGAACGCCTTCATATCAATATTATATTGCAGAGAAGGTGAAAGAGATGGGGCTCGACCCAGAGAAGGACTTGGCGCTGAGGGTGACGATACCTGGCGCGGAGATGTGGACGGAACTTATGCGTAAAAGATTGGAGGAAGAGTTCGCTCTCAAAAAACGTGGAGGGGGTGCAAGAGACGTTTACGGCTCCACAGAGATGACAGGGCCTGGGGTGGGGCAAGAATGCATATACGAGAACGGCTTCCACTTTTGGGCGGATCACTGGTACCTGGAGATCATCGACCCTAAAACATTAGAGCCCGTTGAGCCCGGTGAGGAGGGGGAGATGGTCTTCACCCATCTGACGAGGGAAGGGATGCCTTTAATCAGATACCGTATTGGCGACTTAACAATCTTAGACGACGAGCCGTGCGAGTGTGGCAGGAAAGCTTTTCCAAGATGTAAAAGAATCCGTGGGAGAACTGACGACGTGATTCACTTTAAGGGTGTTAAGGTCTTTCCCTCCGCAGTCCAGGAGGCCCTATTTAAATTCCCCGAGATAAAGGAATATCAGATCATCGTGGATAGGACAAAATCGCTCCACGACATGATAATTAAAGTGGAAGTCTCACCTTATCCAAGCAATGAGAAGTCGTCTTCAGATCTGAAAGAAAAAGTTGAGCGGGAGCTTGCAAACATCATATTCGTTCGACCTACGGTTGAGATTGTCAGCCCTGGAACGCTTCCAAGGTATGAGGGTAAGTCAAAGCGGGTTGTCTTAAAGGAGCCAACTGCCTGTTAAGAGGTGTTGAGAGATGAGGAAACCCCCATATAGTGAAAAAGAGAGAATGGCTGAACTGCTGAAAGACTTGGAAAGAATCCTTAAGAAGGGATTGAAGCTCTCCGCGAAGGGTTGCTTCACCTCGCATAACCGCATATTTCTTCACATGATAAGCCACTTGGAGACACTGCAAGAAAGTCTCGCTTCCGAGAGGATAAAGCCTTAGCCAGATGAAAGAACGGTTAAGTTGAAAGATGAAACTCAACAGGTTCTGGCAGCCAAAAATTGAAAAAATGAGCTGGAAAGAGTTAGAGAGGCTGCAAGACAGAAGATTGAGATCTATCGTGAAACATGCATACGAGAATAGCGTCTTCTATAGACGGAGATTTAAGAGGGACAGAATAGATTATGAGTCTATCAAGTCCGTGGCAGATTTAACGAAGCTTCCACTCACAACCAAAGACGACCTCCGTGACAACTATCCTTTCGGGCTCTTAGCTACCCCTTTGGAAGATGTCGTGAGGATTCACACATCCTCAGGTACTACTGGAAACCCAACTGTCGTGCTCTATACTCGACGAGACCTGGAAAACTGGTCGGACTGCATCGCTAGATGTCTAACGATGACGGGAGTTGGAAAGGGCGACATCTTCCAGGTTATCCTAGGCTACGGCCTGTTCACAGGGGGGCTTGGCTTCCATTATGGCGCTGAGAAGATAGGGGCAACCGTTGTGCCTTCAGCTACAGGGAATACTAGGAGGCAGGTCAAACTCATGAAAGACTTTGGCGTCACCGCCTTCACTAGCATACCCTCATACGCCCTCTACCTTGCTGAGGTGGCACAAGAGCAGGGTGTAGATGTTGCCAATGACCTAAGTGTCAAAACGATAAGTTGCGGTGCCGAAGCTTGGTCCGAGGCTGTCAGGAAGAAGATAGAAGACCTGTTTGAGTGTAGTGTTTTCAACTCCTACGGGCTATCTGAAGCTTTCGGGCCGGGTGTAGCCTTTGAATGCGTTATGCAGGAAGGGCTCCATATCTGGGCTGATCAGTTTATAGTTGAGGTGATAGATCCTGCGACCTGTGAGAGGGTTGAGCCTGAGGAGAAAGGGGAAATTGTCTTAACCACCTTGACAAGAGAGGCCATGCCTCTACTTAGGTATAGAACGAGGGATATCGCAGCCATACTGGACATAGAGACCTGCGAATGCGGTAGAAGTCACCCAAAAATTTCATGGATCAGGGGGAGGACAGATGACATGGTCAAGGTTCGCGGTGTAAATATATTCCCAAGCCAGATTGAGCATGTGTTGATGAACGAGGAAGGGGTTGGTAATAACTATCAGCTCATCATTACCGAGGAGAAACATATGGATCGGGTTAAGCTGAGCATCGAGACTGCGGAGAAAATCGTTCAAGAGGAGACATTGCGTGCTCTGAGGGAAAAGTTACAGAGAGATCTGGAGAGCACCCTCGGAGTGAATATCCAGATTGAACTTGTAGAGCCTCGCTCCATCCCAAGAGTTGAGGGAAAAGCGCAACGTGTACTGGATTTAAGAAGGCGGTGAAGACCACGATAATTGACCTCCACACGCACGCATTCCCAGACGAGCTTGCGGAGAGAATCACTAAGGCGATAGTAGACCGCTACGGCATCCCTAACCTATACCCCTGCACCCTCGAAGGTTTGCTCGGTACAATCTCAAAAGCCCGTGTTGATTCGGCGGTAATTCAGATCTTTGCAAACTCTCCAAAGAATGTCCACCGCCTTAACGACTGGGGGGCGGAGGTAACGAGAAATTACGCCCCGAAACTGTACTGTTTCGGGACAGTCCACCCAGATATGCCTGACCCAGAGTCGGAGATGGAGAGAATATGCCGGTTAGGCTTAAGGGGAGTAAAGTTCCAGCCTACTGCTCAGAGATTTTACCCCGACGACCGGAAGCTCTTCAAGATCTACGAGAAAGCCGAGAAGCTGGATCTGCCTCTACTATTTCATGCAGGGGAAGAGCGTGGTCCTGTTGAGGTCTTGTACACTCATCCTAAAAGATTTGTTCAAGTTTTGGGATCGTTCCCAAGGCTTACCTTAATACTCGCGCACATGGGGGGCTACCGCATGTGGGAGCATGTGAGGGATCTCTCAAACTATAAAAAGGCATACTTCGACACATCAGCCGCGTGTATTGAGCTTGGTTCAAAGGAGCTTCTCGAGCTTATAGACATCCTTGGCAGGGATCGAGTCTTGTTTGGGAGCGATTTTCCATGGTTTGAATATGAGAAAGCGATGGAAGCCATACTAAATCTTGACATGCCTGATGAAGATAAAGAAAAAATTATGTATAGAACTAGCTCTAAGGTTCTGAAAATTCAAGCGTCTCCCAAGATGGTTATTAACTAACTGGATGAAATTCTCTCAACTTCGCTATCTAATGACTTGGCTGCTAGT
>JAVZMI010000015.1 GCA_038883335.1 Candidatus Bathyarchaeia archaeon | reverse complement strand
GTTCAAGAGCTTTCTTTAACCCCACAACCCCTGCATCCCCCGCAAACTCACTCAGCTGCCTCTCCAAAGCCTTCCTCTGACTTATCTTCGCAATATACTCATTGTGAATCTTATCCGCCTTCGTCTTTAATTCAGCAAAGGTTTTACGGTTATTTTCCAACTCAGCCCTTAACTCATCTACACGTTTTAGGGTGTCAATCATCACTTGGTGGTTTTTCTGGCTCTCTTCAGCGGCCTTAGATAGTTCTGCGTGGGATATTTTCATCTGTAACCGTAAGGATTCGATTTCTGACTTGATATCGAGAGCTTTCTGCTTTAGGTCTTTGATAAATTTGTGAACTGCTAGCTGCCTCTCGATCTCCTTAATCTGGTCTATTATCTGCCGTTCGTCCTTAACCCCTAACGACGAAGTTGTCTGGAGTTTCCACTCCAATTCATTAAATTTCTTCGAAGCAAGCTGCGCGCTCATCGAAACGTTTTTTTCCAGCTCAGCAATCTTCTCCGACATTTTTTTGTAGACTTCATGTTTCTCCTCAACAGCAGCCTTTAGTTTATCCCTATTCTGCTTCAGCTCCTTTACTTTGGTGTTAAGTTCATCTCTGAGTTTTTTACTCTTTGCGGCCTCTTCCCTGAGGGCTGCAATTTGTCGGTTAAGTTCATTCATCTTCTCGCAAATCTGTCTAACTTCTTCATTAAGCGAGTTCCTCTGCTCTTTTAGAGGTTGCGTCTCTCTGTCTAGGCTTGCTATCTTCTGAAGTATTTCTTCTTCTATACGTTAGACCCCCAGGCGGATGGAAATATCATACAATTTTGTCATTAAAAGCCTTTGTTCCTATGCCTCACACTCCGATATTCCTTTCTCGCCCGCAGTTATTTAGTGCCATCCACAGTTGTAGACGCTTGCATATAAGATCATAAACGTAGTCCTCAGCACTCTTCACCCCTCCTCAGGACTCTCTGAATAGCCGCATGTACGTTAATGAAGTTGTCTAGGTATCTTGCCGAGCATGGTATGAGGGAGAAATCAAGGCGAAGCCGCATTATCGCTCTGACTATATCCTGTGCAAGCAGGTAAGTAGACCCATTTAGCTCTCTAGCAATCGCATTTGTTAACACGTCAGGCTTCTTCCCCCATGATAGTATCTCGTCCACTTTCTCTTTCGGAGTCAAATCAACCTTTGATAGAAGGTTTAGCTGCGGTAGGATGAACCGGTTATAAACCGCGACAGAGAGGAAAAGGTTTGACATATAATTTAAAGGGTTTGAGCAGAATACAGCGTCGAAAAGGTATATGATGAGCTTCTGTTGAAGTTTTAACTCCTTAAGCAGGTAGGGGCTGCTAGCTCTGAAGGCGAAGAGCTCAATCTGCCCTGGCGTATCGAAGATGGCGTATTCTGTGCCCAGCTCAGCCAACTTGTCGTTTATTCTCTCAACCTCGCCGGCGATCAGGTCAGCCGCCATAATGATCGCCCCGTTTGGGCCCAAGTGATATCGCTCCATCAGCTCTTCAACCCTTATGTTCTCTCTCACATCAATCTGAGGTTCGTAGGGGAGAAATGGCGCACCAGGATCTAGGTTCACCACGGATACGCTTATCTTCTTCGCCGCCAACCACTCGGCTAGGGCGGCTGAAAGTAGAGACTTACCAGAACCGGCGGTTCCTACTATAAATATACCGTCCATATTGCCCCTCACCTCCTACGCCGTGTAGGTTCTAGTTTTAAAGCCCATGTAAACGCATATTTTCCCTATAGATACGTCTAATTTACGCCTCGCCTTATGGCTGAGTGGCGGCGTTTCGGATTTAGCTCTTCCATCATTGTTTTTGCTCCTTCCCTCCTCTGATGGGTTCGAGTGTTGAATTGGTTCTAATGTCCTTCCCTATGTGGGGTTAAATTCCATGTGGGTATATGCCGAGAACATTTAGAGGTGAAGCTTTAGAGTCTCTAATGCAGCAATATGCTATTGAGCTTCACCGCCAGTTATATGCTTACTTCTCCTTCTTGGAGAGCCACCATTTGATGTATTCTTTACGTTCCTGTCTCCTCCTCTCTTCAGCCTCCTGAACTGGCAGGTTTCTCTCCTTGGCTTCGAGGAGTTCATGGAAAGCCAAGGTGAGGCCGCAGCTCTTGCAGGTATAGTTTTTTGTGTTGATATCGTAGGTCATCTCCCCGCCACACTCAGGGCAGTATGTCGTAAAGCCCACCTCCACCTAAATACTTCCCTTACATTTTCTTTAGGGTTACTATCAGCAAGTATATATCTCTCTAAACATAAACTTAGCAGTTGAGGCTCAGACCTCACCGAGGAATTTTGAATTTTAGACTTGTAGAATTACCGATGTGAGGCACGATGAGAGTTAGGGAATCGCTCATCTACGAGCATCTTCCTAGCAATGTGGTGAGATGTAAAATTTGCCCTCGAATGTGTTACATCAAACCTCGGGAGAAAGGCTTCTGTAGGGTCAGAGTGAACGATGAGGGGAAACTATATCTTTTAACCTATGGGGCTCTAACAGCCATGAATGCCGATCCAGTCGAGAAGAAGCCTTTATTTCACTTCTGGCCTGGAAGTAAAACCTTCTCTATCTCTTCAGTCTCTTGCTCTTTCAGATGCCCCTGGTGTCAGAACTGGGAGATATCTCAAGCTGGTCCCTGGGATGTGGGAGCGATGGAGGTCTCTCCGGAGCAGGTTGTTAAGCTTACTAGGCGGTATGGCTGTAGAAGTATCTCTTATACCTACAACGAGCCTATAATCTGGTATGAGTTCGTACTCGACTGCGCTAAGTTAGCAAAGAGAGAGGGTCTACCTAATATTCTGGTGACAAACGGTTATATTTCATCAGAGGCACTGGAAGAGTTAAGCCCATATATCGATGCCGCCAATGTTGATATTAAAAGTTTCAACAAGCAGTTCTACCGTGTTTATTGCAAGGCTAATCTGGATGATGTTTTAAAGGCTACCGAGCTGATGGTCGAGATGGGCATTCATGTCGAGCTAACCAATTTGATAATACCTGGACTAAACGACAAAATGGACGAGATTGAAGAGATGGCCGAGTGGATACTGAAAACCTTAGGCCCGAATACGCCAACACACTTCAGCAGGTTTTATCCTCTTTATAAAATGTCACACCTCAGCGCTACTCCAGCATCAACTCTTGTCAAGGCAGCAGAGGTAGCGAGAAAGATAGGGCTACACTACGTATATGTTGGGAATATACCTGGACACAGCGGAGAGAACACGTACTGCCCAACCTGCCACGAGCAGCTAATCGGCCGCTGTGGCTTCGCAATCACGAAATGGAACCTAACAAATGAGATGAGATGCCCCAAATGCTGCGAGTTAATCCCTATAAAAGGAAAATATGAGGAGAGAGGCACAAGCTTCCCACGTATATTTTGAGGATGAAGATATTGCTTAGATGGGTGAAGCTTTTAAACTCTCCGTCCCCTCCGCCCACCCGCCCGTCGGGTGCCATCGTGAGGAATTGGAGTTATATCCTCTATCCTACCTATTCTCAGACCTGACCTAGCCAATGCACGAATGGCCGCTTGGGCGCCTGGGCCTGGGGTCTTCTGTTTATGGCCGCCTGGAGCTCTGACTTTTATGTGGATAGCTGTGAAACCTTTGTCCTTAGCTATCTGCGCCGCTTTCGAGGCGGACTGCATCGCCGCATATGGAGAAGATTCGAGGCGGTCAGCTTTTACGAACATGCCTCCAGAACATAATGCTACCGTCTCAGCGCCCGAGATATCGGTTATATGAACAATGGTGTTGTTGAAAGAGCTGAAGATATGAGCTATACCCCAGCGCTCAACTCTCTCGCTCAAGCGCGCCCCTCCTTAGGCACAGGACTCTTGCCAGCCAATAAGGCTTCGACTGCCTCGCCGCCCCTCCTGAGGGGGTGTTCAGGACTGTTGAGGGGGCTATAGGGACTATATCCTACCAATTCTTCTTCCTCACGTGAAACCAAGTAGCTAGGCGATGTGACCATTCGCCCCCCAATGGCTATGTGGCGGTGGGTTATAAGCTGGCGAGCTTGATGTGGTGTCTTAGCGAGACCAGCCCGGTAAACCATGGTCTGCAGTCTACGGTCAAGTATGTTCTGGACTGTAAGGTCCAACACGTCCTCGGCGGTGGAATTTTCCTTTACTAACCCTAAACGGTTAAGCTTAGTCAAGAGCTCATTCTCTAACCTCTGCCGTTTTTCTGGCGGCATACCTAAGAGTGAACGGGCTATGTTGCGGTATCTAGTCAACTCAGTCTTATGTCTCCATAACTCCCGCTTATTTCTCAGCCCGTAAAGTCCTACAAGGTTTAACTCCTCTGCGAGGACTCCCTCACGCCAAGGGTGGCGTGGTGTCCCAAACTTTCTTCTCTGCCTCTTAGGATCTCCCATTACTTACTCTTCTCCCCAACCTCAGCCTTTAACTCCTTCTTCCTCACACCAACCGCTCTTCCTGTCCTCCCACAGGTTCGAGTTTTCTGTCCTCTAACCTTCAAGCCTAGACTGTGACGGATGCCCTTCCAGCTTCTTATCCCCTTCATAAACTCGATATCCATCTTTGTGCGAAGATCTAGATCTGAGCCGTGAAGATGAATATCAACACCTTTCTCGAGATCCTTCCTCCTATTGTATAAGTAACTTGGAACTCCGTATTTCTCAGGGTGGGTTATAACGCTCTCAAGTTTCTGTACGTCTTCTTCAGTCAACTTGCCCACGGGCATGTCCCAACTTAAGCCCGCTGCTTTCACTACGGCTTTGGCAAAGTTAACGCCCACGCCCCTTATCTTGGCAAGCCCGTAAGGTAACTTTTTTGAGCCGTTAACATCTACGCCTGAAATGCGAACGATATGCTTGAAGCCCTCACTCAATATGCAATCACTGGTTTAACCAAACGCCTCCCATGCCTATTAAATTTTTCTGACCATGGAAAAACCTTTAGGTCGTGAAGCTAAAATGTACAGAAGGATAGTGCGGGTGTAATATGGCAACAACGCCGCGCAACATTAAGATTAAGAGAACCCTAGTTCTCGCCCTAGCAGGGAACATCACCTCGGCGGCGATCAAGTTTACCTTCGGCATCTCAGCTGGTAGTATCGCGTTGATCTCCGACGCGTTTCATTCATTATTCGACTCATTCTCATCGGTCATAGGCATCTATGGGAATAGTTTAAGCCAAAAGCCGCCTGACTTCGACCACCCATATGGCCACCAGAAATTTGAGTATGCCACAGCACTGGTGATAACTACTATGATGGCTGTAGCAGGATTTAACATAATCAGTCAGGCTATAGAGAGGGTCTTATTGGGTATAGTACCTAACATTACGTCTCTATCCTTTGCGGCAGTCATAGTGTCTCTCGCCATCAGCCTCATAGTTTCAACCTATGAGAGGATGGTGGGAAAGGAAACTTCCTCCCACATATTAAAGGCTGATTCATTCCACACATTGACTGATGTCTTTGCGTCAATAGTTGTCATTGCCAGTTTTGTAGGGACCGCGTTAGGCATATACTACGCAGACTCCGCTGCCGCAATTATAATCTGTTCTATCATGATCTATGTAGCAGTTTCTCTCTTTAGGAGCAGCACTAAAATGCTAGTTGACTTTGGTGTTAGTAGAGAGGTCCTCACTAGAATAAGAAATGTGACTGGCAGTGTATGCGGCGAAGGAGTGCATTGCCATTCTCTTCGAGGAAGGGTAGTAGGGGATAAAATATTTATTGATATGCACATCACAGTCAAGGGCGACACCTCTGTTGAGGATGCTCACAAGGTCACTGAAATTCTTGAGAAAAGGCTTAAGGATGAGGTAAACGGCGTCGAGGAAGTCTTAGTACACGTTGAACCTGAATGATGATGAGGAGGGCTGCAGTTAACGACTATTGGAAACTTAAATATTAAGCCCTATTATCTGAGAATGTCTCGTGGTGTCTAAATGCGGCTAGTCATGAAGTTTGGTGGGACCTCTGTAGCCGATGGGGAACGAATTAGACATGCAGCTGGACTGGTAAAGGATTCTGTCGTGCAAGGAAATAAGGTTGCCGTAGTGGTTTCAGCTATGGGAAGCAACACCGACGACCTTCTGTCCGCCTGCGATATGGCTACGAGAGGCGACCAGAAAGCGATCTCGAGGTTTGTCGAAGATTTTACGAAAAAGCATACTGCCGCCGCCTCAAAGGCCGTAGACCTCGAGAATATTCAAGAAAGAGTTAGAGAGTCTATAAACCTTACCTCATCGGAATTGAGCAAAGTCTTAACTGGGGTTGGATACCTGGGCGAGTTGACCCCTCGCATAAAGGATTACATACTATCATTTGGAGAGAGACTGGTTGCCCCGATCTTATGGGGAGCGCTGCTAAGCATTGGAGTACAGTCAGAATGGTTCACCGGTAAAGATGCTGGTATATTAACTGACTCCAAATTTGGGGAAGCCCGCCCTTTGCTAAACATGTGCAGATATCACGTGAGGGAGAGACTTGGGCCTCTACTGGAGAGAAGTTTAACACCTGTTGTGACGGGTTTTATAGCCGCCGACCAGAACGGAGTTGTAACAACTTTGGGTAGGGGAGGTTCGGATCTAACAGCCACAATTCTAGGCTCTGCCCTGAGGGCAGATGAGGTCTGGATATGGAGTGATGTCGACGGCTTAATGACTGCTGATCCTAGAATCGAGCCTTCAGCTAAGACAATCCCTGAGCTTTCATACCAAGAAGCGATGGAGATGGCATATTTTGGAGCCAAGATGATGCCTCCCGTAGCCCTTGAGGTGGCTTTAGAGGATAATATCCCGATCAGGATTAGGAATACTTTCAACCCTAAGAACCAAGGAACTAGAATCATCGGCGAGCAGAGCGTGGCGCCTCAAGCTGTCGCGAAGGCTGCTTCCTTGATCAGAAAGGTCGCTTTAGTCACTGTAAGCGGAGCAAGTATTCTTGGCACACCTACGGTTGCTGCTAAGCTCTTCGACCTCCTAGGAAAGAACAACCTTAATGTCCTGATGATCACTCAAGGCTCGTCAGAGGCTAACATTTCCTTTGTCGTCCGTAGGAATGACTTGGACAAGGTACTCAACCTTCTCGAGACTGCATTACTTGGTGGGGATCTGGTGAGGGATATCAGCGCTGAAGATGACGTATGCATCGTGGCCTTAGTCGGGGCTGGGATGCGAGGGACTCCTGGGGTTGCGTCTCGCGTCTTCGGGGCGGTGGCCAGGGAGAAGATTAATATCCGGATGATAGCACAGGGATCATCTGAGCTGAATATATCGTTCGTAGTGAAGGAGTCAGACGGGGAGAGGGCTGTTAGGGCTCTCCATAGGGAGTTCGAGCTTGGTAAGTAGCTAAAAGGTCATACCCTAATTTTTTTCAAAAGCTGTTGAGGATTGTCTCTGACCACTTTGAGGGCTTCGTCATCCCTCAACCCTGCCCCCCTGGCGACTCTGTAGGCCATCTCCTGAGTTATGAAGTCACCTGGGCTATGGAGATCTGTGTTGACAAGAAGTCGCGTACTTGTCTCTAGCGCCACTTGGGCTACATGGCCATTTGTTAAACAGTGACCTCTCCTGCTGGATAACTCGAGGTAAATGCCATTCTCTCGAGCTAATTCCCCCTCCTTCACGGTTATAAAGCCTGGATGAGCAAGTATGTCTACCTCTGTCGAGCTGACTGCGCTGAAGTTAGTTCCGGATCCAACAGGCTCGATCGGGGTTTCGCCGTGGACGATGATCAATGTTGCCCCTAATTTTCGTGCATCCTTTGCTAACCTGTCAATGTCCTTCGGGTGCACGTGTGTGAGTTCGACGCCCGGGATTAGTTCAGTCTCTGTGGAATTTCTTACCTCTTCAGAGAGTCTCACGATGCTCTTTACGACAGATTCTAGATTTGAGGCGTCAACATGGTCGGTTATTGCTATTGCCTCATAGCCTAGTGCCTCGGCTCTTCGGAGCATCTCACTAGGGGTCAACTCGCCATCGCTGAGGAGCGAGTGAGTATGTAACTCTATACGTTTTCCAAGGTTCATACAACTACTTCCGCCACTGTCTTGAACTCCCCATCTTTGAGCTGCCGAAAGAAACAGCTCTTGTAGCCTAGATGGCACGCTCCACCTACCTGCTCCACTTTCACGAGTAGACAGTCCATGTCGCAGTCCACATATACGCCCACTACGCGTTGGTAGTGACCTGAGGTCTCACCCTTCTTCCAGAGCCTATTCCTCTCAGTGCTCCAATAATGCATCTCACCTGAGGTGAGAGTCTTCTCTACAGCCTCCGCGTTGGCGAACGCCACCATTAAGACCTCGTTTGTATAGGCGTCTTGAGCTACTACGTTAATCAACCCCCTATGGCGGTAGTTCAACTGCCCCGCAATTTCTCTTGCCTCTTCTTGGCTCAACCTCATATCCCTACCCCCGACTTCTAATCAAGTCGACTAGGTTTCTTAGCAACCTTAACCCAGCGCAACCGCTCTTCTCCGGATGGAACTGCGTACCGATTACATTATCCTTCACTATAATTGATGGAAATGTGGTTCCATAATCTGTCGAAGCTAGAATTAATCCTGGGCAGTTTGGGGCGCCGTAGTAGGAATGTGCGAAGTAGAAGTATTCTCCATCCTTGATTCCATCCAATATTGGGTGCGAACTCTGAATAATTCTGATATTGTTCCAACCTATCTGTGGAATCTTGACACCCATAGGTAGCTTCATCACCTTACCTTCTACAAGACCTAACCCCTTAACTGTTCCACCTTCGCAACTCTCGGAGAAGAAGAGTTGAAGCCCGAGGCATATTCCGAAGATAACCTTGCCTTTCTCCGCTATAGTTTTGAAGTCTTCGATGTGGGGGGTTAGATGTTTCATGGCGGGAAAGTAGGCACCTACCCCCGGTAAAACTATTGCATCCATTGATAGGGCTTCTTTTACATTTGCAGTTATCTTGGGCTTAGCTCCTGAGATGCTTAATCCCTTAGTGACACTCATTAGGTTGCCGACTCCGTAGTCAAGTATCGCTACTTCAGGTTTGTTCAAGCCTTGACGCCTCAGTTACCGTCTTCTTCTGCGGAACTCTTGGTAGACCTCCTCCAACTTTATGCCTTTAGCCGCGAGAAGGACGAGTGTGTGGAAGATGAGATCTGTAGCCTCGTGGACAATCTCTGATGCGCCTTCTTCACGAGCAGCTGTGATAAGTTCATCTGACTCCTCTTGAACCTTAGCCAATATGCTATCAAGACCTTTACCAATCAACTTAGAGACGTAAGAGTCTGGGGAGGGATTATCTCTTCGTCTCTCAATAACCCTGTAGACCTCCGTCAATATACCTTCACTCACACATATGCACCTCCCTTACAAATCTTGCATCAACAGAATGCGCATGTGCTGAGAACCCCTCATATTTCGCGAGCGTTGAGACAACTCTCTTCAACCTACGTAACCCCCCTTTAGTCAGGGTCTGGACATATATAGCTTTCATGAAGTCGTAGACCGTGAGGCTCGAGGTGAATGAGGCGCTATTCGCGGTGGGTAATATGTGGTTTGAGCCAACAGCGTAGTCAGTTGCAGCAACCGGCGTGTATGGGCCTATAGATATCGAACCAGCACTTCTTAAACCTCTAAGCAACCTTTTCGGTCTCTTAACTAGAAGCTCGAGATGTTCAGGTGCAAACCTGTTGATGAACTCGATTGCCTCTTTTTCATCCTCAACTATTAGGATGGCACTGTTCTTTGCCAGTGAATCATTGATTATAGAGGAGCGTTCCTCACGTTCTACCAGCTTCTCTACGGCACCCTTAGCCTCATGGGCTATCTTCTCCGAGCTGGTCACCAGCACAGCTACAGAGTCAGGGTCATGCTCGGCTTGTGAAAGAATATCTGCAGCTACCAGCAAGGGGCTCGCTGTCTCATCAGCATATATAAGTATCTCACTCGGCCCAGCTTGAAAGTCAACTCCTACTTGACCGTAAACTAAACCTTTAGCGGCTGATACGTAAATGTTCCCTGGGCCGAAGATCTTGTCCACACATGGTATGGTCTCTGTTCCATAAGCCATAGCACCTATCGCCTGTGCCCCACCAACTTTGTAGATTTCGTCAGCCCCAGCTAGATCTAAGGCGACCAAGACTGCAGCGTCAATTCCACCTTCCATGTTAGGCGGTGTGCATACTGAAATCCTACTGACCCCCGCAACCTTTGCGGGAATCACCGCCATCAGAGCGGTTGAGGGGTAGGAAGCTCTGCCCCCTGGCACATAGATTCCCACTCTCTCAATAGGCTTGAAGATTTGTTCAACTCTGATCCCACCGCGATTTCTCAGAACCCTGTCTCGCGGAAGCTGCCTCCTATGGACGAAGGCAATATTATTGGCGGCTTCTTTAAGGGCTTTGGTGGCCTCTTTAGGTACTGCTTTGTATGCCCGTGTGATCTCGTCACCTGTAACCTTCAGTCTCTCACGAGGCAGATCAACCTTGTCGAACAGTCTCGTATACTTCAAAACAGCCTCGTCACCATTCTTTCTGACATCCTCTAAGATGCTTTGGACGGTTGACTTTATGGACTCTAAGCTTCGCCTCCGGTAAATTATCCTCTCAACTTCAACCTGGCTTAGATCTTTCAGTCTACATGGACCAATCACAGAGAACACCTACAGCCTAACCGGTACTCCTCTCTCGGAAAGATACCTTTTGATATCCTCCACGGTGTAGCGGCCGTAGTGGAATATAGAAGCAGCTAAGGCCGCATCGGCTTCTCCCACGGTCAGAGCTTCGTATATGTGGTGGGGTGAACCGGCGCCTCCGGAGGCGATAATTGGTATATTGACGGATTCCGCTATCTTCCTTGTCAATTCGAGGTCGTAACCGTTTTGAGTGCCGTCCGCATCGATACTCGTCAGGAGGATCTCCCCCGCCCCAAGAGACTCCACCCTCCTAGCCCACTCAACAGCATCCAGCCCCGTAGGCTCACGGCCACCCATCACATATACCTCCCAACGCTGGGGCGAGATGCGTTTCGCGTCGATAGCTATAACTACGCATTGGCTACCGAAGTATTCCGCGCTTGATTTGATTATCTCAGGGTGTCTTACGGCGGCAGTGTTTATGGAGAATTTATCTGCACCAGCCTTTAGAATTGCCGCAATATCCTCTAACCCTCTTATCCCGCCGCCGACGGTAAGCGGGATAAAGACTTCTTCCGCGGTCTTTTTGATCGTCTCGATCATGGTGTGCTTACCTTGCGGTGAGGCGCCAATGTCGAGGAAGACTACCTCGTCGGCGCCCTGCTCCTCATAAATTCTAGCAAGTGTAGGGGGATCCCCTGCGTTCCTTAGCCCCTTGAAATGAACTCCCTTGACAACCTGTCCCTCTAAGACGTCCAAGCATGGAATAATTCTTTTCGTCAACATCTCAAAGTACACCCTTCTCGCTTGCTGGTCTATCTTTGAGGCGGGGGTTTACCTCCACTGCGGAGGCAAGAGCTAGTCCCACAGCTTTGAATGTGCCCTCCGCCTTATGATGGTCGTTAGAGCCTCTGAGGGCGACTATATGAAGGTTAAGTCGTCCTGTCTCTGCGAAGGATTTGAGGAAATGGTTTATCATCTCAGCCATCAAGTCTCCAATCTTGGTTCTCTTAAACTCTAGGTTCGACTCGAAGTGGAATCTGCCTGAGAGATCTACAGCAGCCATGATTAGCGCGTCATCCATAGGTGCGACGGCGTAACCGAACCGCTTTAAGCCTTTCTTCTCTCCTACCGCCAGAGACAGGGCTTGGCCGAGGGCGAGGGCTACATCCTCAATCACATGGTGGTCGTCAACTTTCAAGTCTCCGGTGGCTTGAATGTTCAGATCTATCATTCCATGGAGCGCAAGGGAGCCCAGAAGGTGATTTAGGAAGTGAATACCAGTATCTATATTATGCAACCCTTCGCCGTCAAGGTTTATCTCGAGCCTTACGCGTGTTTCATGTGTTTCTCGGTCAACTGTAGCCCGACGTTGACTTAGCAACATCCATCGCCTCTTTCAATGTGAAATATCCGTCGTAGAGTGCTCTTCCGATAACAGCTCCCTTGAGACCCAACTTGGCTAGGGCACCAACCTCTCGAAGCGAGGTAATACCCCCTGAGTATATTATAGGCCTATCTGTATAGCTGGCAAGCCTCTCTACGCTCTTAAGGTCTACCCCACTTAACGTGCCTTCGACCTTCACATCCGTATATAGGAAAGCGGCCACCTTTAAATCTTGGAAATACTCCAACGCCCGTAGAGTCGAGAGGTAAGTTTGCTGTGTCCAGCCTCTCACCAGCACCCCCGCCTCCTCAGAGTCTATTGCGATGATCAGTCGTGAGGGCCCTATAACTCTCGCCGTCTCCGCAGCTATGTCTGGGTTCTCTACAGCGGCGGTGCCCATGATAACCCACTCTGCGCCAGCTTTGATGAGGCTTGAAGCTGTCTCCACGGTTCTCACACCGCCTCCAACCTCCACTGGGACCTTCACCTCTCTCAAGATGTTCTCAACAATTTTCCTATTCCCTTTACTCCCAGTTATAGCGGCGTCAAGGTCGATTAGGTGGAGTAGCTCAGCGCCTTCTTCCTCCCACCTCTTTGCGACTTCGATAGGATCCTGAGAGATTACCCTTCCACTGCCAGGTTTACCTTTAATTAGCTTGACGCATCTGCCATCCTTTATGTCTACAGATGGAATAACTAACATCTATGCTCCTCCCAACATATGGGTACCTCCATGGATATACCAGTGTCCCTTCTGCTTAGCTTATCAGCTTATCCGCGTAATTACTGATATGTTTTTGTAGGCGTGGTTTCAGCGGTTGTGGAAATCTTGACCTCAGCTAGTGGAATTTTTATGGGAAATTTGTGGGATTAAACCCACGATATGAACACGTTTATATGAAGATCTTTCGCTATCAACTGAGGAGAAGATATACTTGAGGTTAACTGAGCTTGTACGAATGGATTCAAGAGGCAGAGTAATTATACCGCTCACCATCAGGGAGGCATTCGACCTTAGGGAAGGCACTCACATGATGCTCGTCGCCGACTTGGAAAGTAAAGAGGTAAAGCTCTTACCCCTCGCCGACCCTAAAGCCAGACTGGCGGAGGTCAAGGTCACCTTGGGTGACATCCCTGGTGCCTTGGCCAAAGTTGCCACTATATTAGCTAAGCTAAACGTAGACCTCATTTTAACAAGGTCGAGGACAATCCACCGTGGGAAGCTGGCTGAATGGCACGCCATCGTAGACATTTCTAGAAGTGAGTATGGAATCGACGAGTTGAAGAAGAGCGTAGTAAATGAGGGAGCAGCTAAGGAGGTGGAGATTCGCAGTTACCCCTAGTTGCTTATTCTGTTAATGGCATATACGGTGCTAAACTCTAAAAATCTTGGTCTCTCTGCGTATGCTTCATTTTGCCTAAGTTGTGAACAGCACTAAAAATATTGACGGGG
>JAVZMI010000014.1 GCA_038883335.1 Candidatus Bathyarchaeia archaeon | reverse complement strand
CTCCCGCCCAACTGGTACACCCTCCAACCTCCCGCCAACACCCACAACCCTTACATTCACTCTCCCCCCAACAGGCAACAAACCAGCCACCACAACAGGTCTCTCCACACCAACCTCAACCAGAGAACGCCCCCCCTCCACACCAACCACCACACCCTCCCTAACCTCACCAACCCTAAGCTCTCCCGAATGCTTAGCCAAGGGATGATTAGGCGTCCTCAAAGGCGGCAAGACCCCCACATACCTCAACTCCGGCATCAACCCAAACAAACGCCTCCGCAAGTACTGCGGCGTCGCCATATAATTCAGAACAGTCTCCACCAATCGCGCCTCACGGCTCTGGTCGCCCTTCAAATCACGGTAAACAACTATACGCTCCACCCTGAAGATCGCCGCAGCCCTACCCACCATCCCGATCTTAGCAGTCTTCTCCCTCAAGTGAGGTACATCCGCCACCAAAGAAGCCGGAACAGCAACCGTCACACTCCTCCCACGCTTAGGCGCCTCCACTACACAACCCCCAGCAACCGAAGAAATCGAACTCATACTTTAAATCTTCTCACAAAACTTACACATATATGCTAGACCTAAGCAACTCAGGCTTAAACATCAAACTAGACACAGAAACCAACACACTGATACTCCCACCAAACCTAGAGACCACCCCAGACAGAAGACTCTTCAAAGAAATCAAACCGATCCTCTACGAGAAAGTCAACCTACCCGAAGATCTCACCCTCTACCTCATGTACCGCGACATATGCAAACCCCAACACCGCGACCAAATGCTCCAACTGAACTTGAGATACGACATAACAGTCATCCCTCCAAGAATGCTGGGAAGAGAATTCGTCAAGACCCTAGGCCACTACCACCCCCTAGCCTCCGACAACCTAACATACCCAGAAATCTACGAAGTATTACACGGCGGGGCACACTTCATACTGCAAAAACTCGAAGACGACATAACCGATGTCATCCTATACGAAGCAGAGAGAGGCGACAAACTCATCATACCACCCAACTATGGACACATCACAATAAATCCCAAAAAAGAAACCCTTGTCACAGCAAACTTCGTCAACAGAGGCTTCAAACCAATCTACCAACCCATAATAGATAAAGGTGGAGCAGCCTACTTCGAAATCCTAGAAGGCGAAAACCCAAAATTCATAAAAAACACAAACTACATGAAACTTCCAAGACTTAGAAGAGCCAAACCCCCCTCTCCTAAAAAACTCCAACTAGACAACGAGCCTATGTACTCGACTTTCGAGAAAAACCCCAGAGCATTCGAGTTTCTATCTTTCCCCGAAAATTTCACCGACAAAATAACCCTACCACCCCGGTAGGCTTGCATCAGATATCAAAAAGGACCCTGACACAAACCCTGCCACCCCTCTCAAAGATCTCCATGTCATGGTAGGTTACACCTTTAACTGCGACTTTTGAAGGGTGCCGCCCCGCATCGTAAGCCTCACCCCAAGCCACAGCCCTCAACCTTAAACGCCCTTCAACCTCCACTACCTCCTCAACCTTGAAGTCGGAGAAGAGCATACCTTCAGCATCAAGTTTAACCAAGAGTGCCTCAAGCCAGTTGTATAGGAGTGCCTCCTTATCCGCGCCCTCCACCTCAACCCTCACCGAGCTCTTCTTAGCGACGAGACTTGTGTCCGTTATAGCTTCAAACATGGCTAGGGCGGCATTCTCGAAAGCCTCCCCCAAACTCCCCCCACACGCCTCAACGAGTAGGTCACTTGTATGCTCAAGATAACGAAACCTCATAGACAACCACAACTCCAATATGTGAACTCGCCCGCCATAGGCGGGGCGCTCAATTAAAGCTTCAACCCAAAGTAAACAGTTAAGGCTACCACTAATATCTATGTTGCTGGGAATATAGACTTGATCGAGGTCGAGGCTAAGATTGAGGTTAGGGATCTCCAACCTCTCAGGAGACGCCTAATGGAGCTTGGGGCGAAGCTGGTATCTCAAGAGACGCAGCATGACATATACCTGACCCACCCCCAGAGGAACTTTACAGCCACAGACGAGGCACTCAGAATAAGATGGACTAGCTCCGGGGAGAAGTATCTCACCTATAAAGGAGCCAAGCTGCCCAGCCGAATCAAGACTAGGAAAGAGTTGAACCTTCAAGTGGGAGATGTGGAGGTAGCGGTTGAGATCTTCCGCCAACTTGGCTTTCAAGAGGCTGCAATGCTGGACAAGAGGAGGGAAGTCTGGGATCTGTTGGGGTTTAAAGTATGCCTTGACGAGGTTGAGGGTCTAGGGAGCTTCATAGAGGTAGAGGCTGCTGAAGGTGGGAGTGTACCTAGCAACGAGGAGAGGGTTCTCCATATCACACGCCAACTCGGGTTGGGAGATCTCCCTTTAATAAGAGAATCATATCTTGAATTGATACAGAGGAGAAGAGGAGGATATCGTTGTGGAGGGGCGAACTCAAACTGCATTGATCTACGATGAACGCTACCTGCTACACAAGACAGGGAGTAGCCACCATGAAGCGCCAGAGAGGCTGGCAACAGCCATGAATGCTATAAAGAGCTATGGTCTCCTCGATAGGGAGAAGTGCCGCATCATTCAGCCTAGGCAGGCAACAGTTGAGGAGGTGACCGCCATCCACGACCGTGAATACGTAGAGGATGTCAAGCGTTTCTGCAGTCAGGGGGGAGGCCCCTACGACGTGGACACGTTCCTATCACCGGAAAGCTACGATGTAGCCCTATTGGCGGCAGGGGGTGCATTAAAGGCTTGTGAACTCGTCTACTCGGGTAAAGCGTCGAACGCATTCGCTATGGTGAGGCCTCCAGGCCATCACGCCGGGATCTCAGGGAGAACTGTTGGCGCCGCCTCTCTTGGATTCTGTGTCTTCAATAATGTAGCCGTCGCTACAGCTTACCTTCTCAGAGAGAAGTTAGCCGAGAAGGTTGCAATTCTCGACATTGATGTTCATCATGGAAATGGCACTCAGGAGATCTTTAACAGTACATCGAAGGTTCTCTACGTTAGCATTCACGAGTGGGGGATCTACCCTGGGACTGGCAGCTACACCGAGATAGGTGAGGGAGAAGGCAAAGGTTACAAGGTCAACATACCACTACCACACAGGTCTAACGATCACGTCTATTTGGAGCTCTTTAAGAGCATCGTAACCCCAATAGTTGAACAGTTCAAACCAGACATGGTCCTCGCTTCTGTGGGTTATGATGCACATCAAAGCGACCCCATAGCCAACATTCTCCTGACCACTAATGGTTACATGGAAGTTTTTAGACAGATGCTAAGTCTGAGTGAGAGGCTCTGTGGTGGGAAATTTGTCGCATGCCTTGAGGGAGGCTACTCCTCTACGGCACTCTCGAAGACTTTGCCAGCTACTGTTGCTGTTATGGCTGGAACTAGTTTGGATGTGGAGGAGCAAATTTACGATGTTTCCGCCATCCCAACCACGGAGGCGAGGCGCATCATAGAAAGATTGAGGCAGGCGCTTGGAGGATATTGGAAATTCTAAACAGGGAATGATGTTGAAGGTTATCTTTGTGACCGGCAGCCCCGGCGTTGGTAAGACCACGCTAGCCACACGATTGGCGGCTGCGATACACTCACGCCATATAAATCTTGGATCTCTTGCCTTGAAGAGGGGGTTCACCTTAGGCTACGATGCTGTTAAGCGGTGCAGTATTATAGACCTGGCCAAAGTCGGCGCTTACCTTAGTAAGGTTGTTGGGGAGGGTTGTGCGGGCTCGTACTTGGTGGTAGAGGGGCACTCCTTAGTGAAGCTCCCCAATCAGCTGGTGGAGTGGATCTTCCTGCTCAGGTGCCACCCTCTGGAACTACGGAGGAGGCTGGAGAGGAAGGGTTACAGAACTCAGAAGGTCTTGGAAAACCTTTGGGCTGAGATCTTAGACTACTCCCTTATCGAGGCGCTCGACCTCTATGGGCCAAGTAGGGTTCATGAGGTTGACACAACAGATAAGGGTGTTGACGAGACTGTTAAGGAAGCTCTCGCCGTCTTAAGAGGAGAGTTGAAACCCTCTTTTGGTAGATTTGACTGGCTGAGCGTCCTCGCGAAGGGGGGTGAACTGGAGAAGTTGATGGCTGAGGAGCGGGGTCTCCAGTGACTTACATAATCTTCCGCTGCTGTGCATGCGGGCGGCTGGTTCTGGGGAGGGAGTGCCAGAAGACTAGGCTTTGCGGTTACTGTGGCAAGCGTAACAATTTGAGTGAAAGCAGGGTTGAGGCTGAGGCTCCTACGCATAGGGAGGCGTTGCGTGTTCTCGCTAAGCTGAGGTTTGAAGGTCACTGTAAAGTTGAGAGGCTGGATGGTTGAGTATGATTAAGTATCAACCGGCGCCTGACGTTGAGAGCCTTTTTGGGAGGATCGTGACTTGGTTAGGTCTCACACACATCGACTGCGAGCGGGTGAGGTGTGTCCGGAGTGTGGGCTCTCAGAGTCGGTATACGGTGGCACGCATACATGGGTTGCCTCGAATCTGGCAGAAGGCCCTCGGGATGAAGGCTTGCTATGTTTTGGAGGTCATCTCTGAGCGGTATGATACACTTAGTGCTGGTGAGAAAGAGAAGGTTCTGATACATGAGGCTCTACACATTCCTCACAGTTTCAGAGGCGGTTTTAGGCATCACCGCGGGAATATTGACGAGCGAAAAGTGAACGCCCTCCACCGACTCTACAAAGCTAACGCAAAGACAAACGAAGTCGGAATGCCTTAATGTTGAATTGCCTAGTTGAGTTTGATTTTTGTTGCTCGATTTCCCCAAAGTATTTATATAACACTGTTATACAATTCTGTTAAGAATACACCATGTTGGTTATTCACAAGTTCCTCGATATAGACCGCAAAACCGTCGTGGACAAGCGTGAGGCATTCTACCACTGTGTCAAAATCTACCGCAACGATGGTGTCCTAGTGTACGATATCTTCGGGCTAATGGACGGTATTCCGTTAGAGGACATCTTAAAAGATAACCCGCTCTTAGAGGAGGACTAAAACCTCGCCGCACACTTGTGGCTATATGTTAACAGTTTAGGTTGTGGCGCCGCCGGAAGGACTCGGACCTTCGACCAGCGGGTTAACAGCTTCAGCCTCTCTCCCGTGAGAGTCCGCTGCTCTACCACGCTGAGCTCTCGCCCGTAGCACGTACATGACTACATACGGCGGCTCTACGGCGCCGTGGAGATAAGATCATGTATGGGTTTTTATCTTTTATGGGCAAGGTTAAGCGACCTCTATGGGGACGCCCTTCTGGGGCAGCCGAACCTCGATGCCTTCCCCTTCAAAGAGTTCGCAGAACATCTCAGGTTGTTCTGTGTGTATCGGGATCAATGTCTGAGGTTTCATCTCCCTGACCACTCTCTGAAGTTCTAGTGGGTGAATGTGCCCTGAGGCGTGAATATGGTATAGAATTACGCCTAGGAGGCAAAGTTGATTCTTCCACCTTTCAAACTCGAAATCAGCTTCCTCATTAAATGGCTCGCATGTGCTCAGGATGCAAAGTGTTTTTGGCTTAGGCTTAAGGTGAAAGAGATCTACATCGTTAGAGTCTATTATCATGAACCTATCCCGCCCCTCTTTTATCGCCCTAGCGTCCACCATCAGCTCTCCATATCTTTCCTCCAACTTAGCGAAGACCTGATCCCGCCTCTGAGGATGCCGCCTCTCAACATAGATCCCTAACCGCTCCCCGAGCGTTGGCAAGGGTTTGCCTGAGATGAGAAAACGGTTCCTGACAGTTTCCAACCCATGAAGATAATTAGCCAGTCTCTTGGATACCAATGGCTTCAACTCAACTTCCCATGCAACCTCACAGAAGGTTCGAACCCTATCAATATCAGCTTGTGGCACTTCCACAACTGTCAACTTATTCCCCTGTCGAAGGCTTTGTGATACAAGCCTCGTCGCAGAAACTCTCACCTCCTCCTCCGAGAAGACTTTTGCCTCCCCAAGGTTCGTGCCCTCGCAGATGAGGGCACGCGGCCGCCCTGCAGCCTTAACCCTCTCCAAGAAATCCTCAGTCAAAATTCTAGCCGCCCCGTGTGTTCGGAAGTCTCCAGTATAAACTATTAGGCCTGCAGATGTGTGAATTAGGAAGCCGTAGGATCCGGCAGTGCTGTGGTCAACTGGGCGAGGTTCTACTTCTAGTCTTCCACCCTGAGGGCGAATAGTGTTGCCGCTATGGAACGTTGCGTATGAGTGTCTCGGTTTTGCCTCTCCTTCCGCGGTAATGTCTGATCCTCCTTCCCAGTAAAGTCTGCTCTCCACTCCCGCTCTCAAGGCTGCTTCATGGTATGTTTTGTAGAGGATGTAGGATGCTTGACCCATATGGATGGTAATGTCCTTACGCAGTATTGGCGCTAAGCCTGCATGGTCGGAGTGGCTGTGAGATATGAAAAGGTCGGTGAAGCAACACTCTCCAGCGGGCTCGATGACACTATAGCAGAGTTCAGTCCTTTTCAAACCCATCTTCGCCGATACCCCGCCCTTGTAGTCCGTAAGCTTCTCCTCAACCTTCAATTCAGCGTATATGTCTGCCGCTCTGTTGTCAACTCCCCTTATGATTGGGGCCAACCCAGTCTTGACTAGCTCCAGCTGAACTGATGTTCTAGGTCTCTGAGGGTAGCTATAGTATCTAGCCTCCGCCGGGAAACTCCTACCGAAGTCGAAGAGGATATTTGCGTGGAAGACAGGGTCGTGTAGGGCTATGATGTTACCTCCTATCTGTCCTACACCGCCATACAGGGTTATGGAGACCATCTACACGCCCACCAACCGATCAGCACCGCGCCTTTCATCCCTTCTTCCCATGTAATTGCTCCACTCCTTCTCCCCAAACCTGTGCTTCATAATTTCTAGTTCTTTAAGGAACGCATCTTCTAGGTCGACATCGAACCTATTTGCAAGTTGTAGAAAGAGTGAGAAGGCTTGGGCGAACTCCCTACCAACCTCAAGGGGGTCTCTACTCCCCCCATGGCCTAGCCCCTTAACCTTATAACCCTCCCTGAAAAGTATGTGCTCCCCAATTTCGGAGAGCTCCTCGATCAAGTGGAGAAGTAGGAGTGATGGCGCAAACTTACTCCATCCTCTATCCTCCTCAAACCGCCGCATAAGAATTTGAGCTGTCTTCAAATCCAACACCACACACCTACACAAAGAAACTGTATCCTAGCCCTAATTCAATTTTTATCTCAGCCGCTGAAAAAGGCGGTGGTATTGCCGATACGGATTGACCCCTTAGTAAAGGAAAGTAGTGGTTTTCTGGTTTCAGTCCGTCTTCATTGGTCGGGTCTCTGGGGCTTCTCCCACAGTTTCCTCTTCAAAAGGAGTGTGCCATCCTTGTAATGGGGGGTGCGAAGAAGAGTATCTTGGTTTTTCTCGATTTCCCTTGCCTCATCAGCAAGCCTAGCCGCGAGTCGCATCATCTCATGGGCTGCCGCCACTATAGGAATATATCTTTCCCTCTCTTGAACTACAAAGCAACCTTCTACATCTAGGTCTGCTACTCGCCTGGAGATCTCATAGGCGGCTAGTGCCTTAGCTTGGGCGTAGGGGTTCTGAAATCCAGCTGCAGCCGCAGCTTTCTCCTTATCAACTACTAGCTGAGGTAAAGCAGGTTTCTCTCCCCTCTTAAGGGACTCAACCACACTGTCGATCTCCCGGTGTAGCAGTCTGAAGACTCCTGTCACGGCCAGAACTTTCATTATGTCCGTGTTAAAGAGAACCATCTCAACGGGATCTAAAAACTCTCTCCTAGCCCCGATCATGGCATCTGCCTCGACTATTATGTAGCCGAAGCCTCCCTCGGCGAGCTGTTTCATTGCCTTCTTGGAGGGGCTGTCAGATATAACTATAGTTGGCACCCCAGCCTTCGCCGCTATCTCCCTGATCTTGGCTGGGCCGGGGAGGGTAGCGTTGGGGCTTGCAGCTATGAGCAGGTCAGGTTTAAACTCCAGAAGCTTCTGCGTTGCCTCTTCAGCTTGGGCTGGATCCAGCTTAGCCCCAGTGCTGACAACTCTGACATTGATGTCCTCCCTGTCTGCTCTCTCATCTAGGAGAGCTTCTAAGAGTGGCGATGAACCGATGTTTCCAATCTTCACTAAACCTACTCTCACAGTAGGCATGCTCAACACCTCATCGCAGAATCTACAATAGAACCACTTCTAGCTATATATAAACTACCCCAGACGGCCCTCCACTAAGTGAGGAGGCTTTCAAGGACCTCCGCGTCGGCTTCCTCTACGGTTGGGATACCTGTCACATCCCGCGCCCGCTCAGTCAGCGAGACTAGGTTCTGTCTGGAGAGGAGGTTTAGTTTGAACCTCCTAGAGCCTGCCATGAGTTGCTGGAGGCCTACCTTAATTCTCTCGCCAAGGTAGCCATATAGGCCCACAGCCTCCCAAGGTATCTCCTTTGACCGCTCCCCATAGATCTCTCTCAACTCGACGGCTGAGGTGAAGAACTTCTCGGGTGTCTTGCCGTACCTAGCTACGAAGTTTCCAGGGAGTTTATCCTGAGCGGCTAACTCTACGAAGTAGGAGGACTTCATTACGGCGGTGAGAGGTGACCTAGCCATCAATACTGCCTTAACGAGGGGGCCTTCGCCAAAGTTACTGAGAGCTATGGCTTTGTAGACTTGGCTCTCGTTTATGAATCCACCAGCCATAACAATGTCAGGCACATGCCTACCCTTAGCCTTCAATATCTGGGCGCACTTCAAGACTAATGCCTCTAGATAGACTGTAGGTATACCCATCTCATTCATCATTGTCACAGGGCTCATGCCAGTTCCTCCACCGGCGCCATCGAATGTTACATAATCCAGCTTCGCCTCAGAGGCTATCTTCATCGTGAAGGCAACAACGGCTGGTCTATAGGCACCGGTCTTCAGTGTCACACGCTTAGCTCCTTGCGCCCTAAGCCAATCTATATCCTCCAAGAAGCTCTTCGCTGCTGGAAACCCGACTCTACTATGCCTCTCAAATGAGTGGAAGACACCACTCTTAAAGGCCTCCTGGGCTGCTTTGTCCTCAGGGTCTGGGATAACTATGTAGCCGCGCCTCTTTAGCTGGATGGCTCTTTCAAGATTCGACACCCTGATCTCGCCGCCAATCGCCTTGGCACCCTGACCCCACTTCCGCTCTATGATGTTGACCTCCAGCTTTGACATGGCATACACATCGACTCCAAGCCTCTGATCTTCTACATTAGTCTGAACTGCCACATCACCATACTTTCCATCCCAAAAATTGCGGAAAGTTCTAACCCGCCTCTCCAGCTCTTTCGAGTAAACCACTTTACCGTCTTGGAACCTCGACTCAGGGTCTACCCCGCAGACATTCTCCCCAATCGTGATGAGTATACCTGAGGCTGCAGCCCCAACTGCCAACCCTTCCCAGTTCACTCTCGCAACCTCAGTTGACCCAAATGCGCCTATGAGGATCGGTATCTTGAGGGGTATTCCCCCAACGTTTGTTGTAGTGTCCGCGGCTGGGAAGAGTGCTACGTCAGGTTCAGGTTCAATGCCCTCTGCGCCTAAGAGCTCAGCCTGAATGTTAAAGTCAGACCAATCTAACCTATAGTCCTTTAGAGATGAGGCGGTGCTGAGGCCGAAGTGTATAGGCTCAGGGTATAGTGCCTCCCGTCCTCTGAAAGCTGATAGACTTATCTCGCATAAATTGGGGCACCCCCTATAACAGATTGGGCACATTCCACTAGTTGGGCTTGCATCCTTCACACGTAGAGTCGACCCGGTAGTAGACATACTATTAAGATACGAAGAATTCTTCTGAACTATCTCCGGCAAACTTCACACCTCTAACGTTTTCCAAACCTAATAATCGATCTACTATATTAAAACATCGGTAATAGGTTACCTATTACCTGTTGAATATAGCCGGAGAGGCCGTCAAAATTTACCGAACGAAAGATGTTATGTGACGGTTTTATGCCGGTACACCACCTCAGGATCCACAAATGTGTTAGGCTTGTGTCACACAAAACTGCGCTTTGATGCGGTGTCTTCTAAACTCGCTGAGAAAATATGGTAGATTTAAAACTTGACGGATTTATACACACGAGCCCAAATCAAATTTAACGGAAGTGCATGATGCTGTGTGAAAAGCTTTCCATAGGAAGATTTTAATCTTAGATAGTATTCATGAAAATGGAAGTTAGTCTCGAAGAGGTTCGATTATAAGAGGTAGATATGGTAATGGGTTTCGTTCCACCAGGAGCTTACGATCGTGCTATAACCGTCTTCTCCCCTGACGGTAGAATCTTCCAAGTAGAGTATGCCTTCGAGCCTGTAAGGAAGGGAACCACCGCCATCGGGCTAGCGAGCTCGAAAGGTGCTCTATTGGCTGTTGAGGAGAAGCCTTTTTCGGTGCTTCAAGATATGACTGTCACTCAGAAGCTATTCCAGATCGATGAACATGTGGGGGCGGCAGTGGCTGGGTTGATGGGCGACGCTAGGATACTAATAGACCAGGCTAGAATCTACGCGCAGAGCCACAGGTTAACATACGATGAACCGATCGACATTGAACTTTTAGGAAAGAAGGTCGGCGATATCGCTCAGCTTTACACGCAACATGCAGGCGTTAGGCCGTTTGGCGCTTCGATAATCTTTGCTGGAGTAGACAAGACGGCGTGCAGGGTTTTTCTAAGCGAGCCAAGTGGAGCTTACTGGGGCTATAAGGGTGTATCGATAGGTGCTGGTGCTGAAGTGGTAAAGCCGATCCTTGAGAAGGAGTATAGGGACAATATGACCATTGAAGAGTTATCTATGCTGGCCTTAAACTGTCTCTCTAAGGCGATGGAGGGAAAGCTGGAGACTCAGAAGATAAGGATCGCTGTGATCCCCGCCGACTCGAAGAAGTTTAGACTCTTAACCCCAGACGAGATAGAGCAACGTTTAAGGAAGTTCGAGTCGTCACGAAGGACAGCTGAGAAGTGATGAGCCAGAAATACACGGTTGTTCGACTGGTTGTTTCTGGCGAAAGGTTTGAATTAATGGTAAAACCTGACCCCGCCCTCGATTACAAGTCAGGGAAGCCAGTTGCTATTTCGCAGATTCTAGTCTCTGACACGATCTTCAAGGACGTGAGCAAAGGTGAGAGGGCATCTGAAGAGAAATTGAAGAAGCTCTTTGGTACAGAAGATACTGCCAAGATTGCCGAGACAATAATGGTTAAGGGTGAGTTGCAGCTCACGACGGATCAGCGGCGTAGGTTGACGGATGAGAAGAGGAGGCAGATAATTACCTTCATCTCACGGCATTGCATCGACCCTAGAACTAACCTCCCTCACCCACCAACCAGAGTGGAGCAGGCTATGGACCAGATTAGAGTATCTATCGATCCTTTTGAGGATGCTGAAGCTCAGGCCAAAGAGATAATTCAGAAACTGAAACCTATCATACCTATAAAGATGGAGATGACATCTGTGGAGGTTAGAATACCTCCACAATACGCCTCGAAGGCGTATGCCGCCCTAAAGTCTTATGGAACCCTAAAGCAGGTCAGCTGGCAACCTGATGGCGGGTTAGTCGCTTCACTAGAAATGCCCGCAGGCGTTTATGGGCACTTCGTAGAGAAGATGGGTAATCTGACACGAGGCTCAGTCCAGGTCAAAGAGGTTAGGTGAATATTATGGTTAATTTGACTCTTTGTTTAGGTGATATTCCATGCTAGTTGAGCGGAGGCAGATTGTGGCGCCAGGCGACCCCTTGGCGGAAGGAGACTACGTGGCAGGCGCGAATACGTATAAAGAACACCATAAGATCTACGCTCAGAAGTTAGGGCTTGTCGATTTTGAAGGTAGAACCATCTACGTGGTGGCTTTGAAGGGTAGGTATATCCCAACAGCTGGAGATCTGGTTATAGGGATAGTTGTTGATGTTGGCCTTAATGGCTGGTACGTGGATATAAACGCGCCATACGATGCCTCTCTGAGCGTCAGCGATGTGCTAGGCAGATCCTTCGGCCCAAAAGTTGAGGCGCTCACCAACATCTTGAAGTTAGGCGATGTGATTATAGCTAAGGTACTGGCGTTTGACAGAACCCGTGATCCATCCCTCACAATTAGGGGGCCTGACCTTGGGCCTGTCGGGAGGGGGGTTATCATCGATTTGACGCCACCGAAGATACCCCGCCTTATAGGTAAGAAGGGTTCCATGATAAGCATGTTAAAACAGAAAAGTGGATGCGACATAGTTGTGGGCCAGAATGGTAGGGTTCTCATACGTGGGGACCAACCCAAAATGATCGAGTTACTTATAAGCGCTATAAATATGGTCGAGAAGGAATCTCACAGGTCAGGGTTGACTGATAAGATCAAAGATATGTTTGAGAAAGAGAAGGTATGAGAGAATGGAAGAGAGGCGAAAGCTCCTAGATGAAAATGGGTTAAGGCTTGACGGTAGGAGGCTTGACGAGTGTAGGCCGATAAAGTTAGAGGTTGGGCTGTTAGCAAATGCCGACGGCTCAGCATACATAGAGCAAGGTAAGAACAAGATTCTCGCCGCAGTCTACGGCCCCCGCGAGGCGCACCCGAAGCATCTAGGTCTACCAGATAGAGCCACAATACGTTGTAGATACCATATGGCGCCTTTCTCGGTGGAAGAGAGGAAGTCTCCGGCGCCTTCTCGCCGGGAGATAGAGCTTTCGAAAGTTATAAGGGAGGCTTTGGAGCCTGTGATCTTTTCGGAATATTATCCCCGAACCATGATAGACATATTCATCGAGGTTCTTCAATCTGACGGCGGAAGCCGGTGTGCTGGGGTTGTGGCTGCATCCCTAGCCTTGGCGGATGCTGGGGTGCCGTTGAGAGATCTGGTAGCCGCTTGTGCAGTCGGTAAAATTGAAGGGCAGTTGGTAGTCGATCTCTCTGATATAGAGGATAAGGAGGGAGAGGCAGACTTGCCTTTCGCCTACATACCTTCAATGGATAAAGTTTCGCTAATCCAGATGGACGGTTTGCTTACGCGAGAGGAGTTCGAGAAAGCTCTGGCTATGGCGGTGGACAGCTGTAAGAAGATTTACCAGCTGCAGAAGGCAGCTTTGAAGCAGCGGTATATGACTGCTGAGGAGATAGCAGGTTTCACCGTGGATGAGGAGGGTGTGTAAGGATGTCTGTAACACCTCAAGCCAGACCTCTGGCTAGGATCAGAAGTAAACAGATGATCGATCTGTTAGCTAGTGGAAAGAGGATAGATGGTAGAGGCCTTTCAAGTTATAGAGATTTGAAGACTGAGGTTGGGATTATAAGTAAGGCAGAAGGCTCCGCGTCGGTCTCCCTGGGGAACACGAAAGTTATGGTTGGGGTAAAGGTTGAAGTAGGAGAACCATACCCAGATACTCCGAATTCAGGGGTCCTGACGGTGAATTCGGAATTCGTACCACTAGCTCACGAGATCTTCGAGCCCGGTCCACCTGACGAGAACTCCATCGAGTTGGCGCGGGTAGTGGATAGGGGTATTAGAGAGTCTAAATCAGTCGACCTTGAGAAGCTGGTTCTAATTCCCGGCAAGAAGGTTTACGTCATCTTCGTGGATGTATATATACTGAACCATGACGGCAACTTAACAGATGCCTCAGGTTTTGCGGCTCTCGCAGCTCTCAAGAATTCCAAAGTGCCGAACTATAACGTAACTGAAAGAGGGGAGGTTGTTAGGGGTGATGGATTTAAACCTCTTCCCATGAGGGATTATCCGATTCCAGTAACTATCGCGAAAGTGAACAATAGTCTCTTGGTAGACCCGAACCTTGAGGAGGAGACGATGTCGGATGTGCGGTTGACAATCACCTCAACGGTCGATGGTAGGATATGTGCGATACAGAAGAGCGGTACAGGCGGCTTCACTACTCGTGAGATACTTGATATGGGCATGTTGGCGGAGGAGAAGTCAAACGAGATAAGGAAGAAACTGTTGGAGGCTCTTTAAAGTGGGGCATACTAAGAAAGTAGGCATGATGGGGAGGTATGGAGCTAGATTCGGCTCAACCCTCAGAAAGCGAAGGGGCGAGATAGAGGCTAAAATGCGGCGCAGGCACACTTGCCCCCGCTGTATAGCCAACGCTGTAAGGCGGGTCAGTGTAGGCGTATGGCAATGTAAGCGGTGTGGTTTCACCTTCGCCGGCGGCGCCTACACGCCATCCACTAAGATAGGTGAAATGCTAAAGAAATCTAAACTCTCCCAGCACCCTTAGCATGTTTAAATTCTCCCAGTCAAACTTTCTTTCAAGTTGCTAATTGTGTGGGGAAATTTTTGCTTATGCCTTTCTAGTTTAGCCCTCAACAACTTGTTCGATTTTGTTTTCGGTGATATGTCTACCATGAATGCCATTGTGGCAGGCTCGATTATGCCTCCGCTTGTTCCGCGTAAAATACGAACGATAAGGAGGTGTGTCGGAATTCTACAAAGGGAGCGAGAGAACATGTTGGTGGCTTCCCATGCAAGCCCTAAAATTAAAGGTATTCTCCTACCAACTCTGTCAACAATACGCCCGAAGGCGATATTTACCGGCGTATTTACGATAGAGTAGGCTCCAACTATCAGACCTGCCATAGCCAGCGTAGCACCAAGACTCTCCGAATACCACTCAATAACCGGTAGCAACATGAAGGTGTCGACAAAACCTAGAAAGGTGACTACGGCGATAACAGCCGCTGGAATCTTGGCATAGACGCAACATTTTCTCAGTGTCAAATAAAATTAACGAGTCCATCAAAGGGTCTTAGCGGTAAAGTTGCAATTTAAAATTTTTAGGCTAGCCGCTGAGTTTAATCAGGGTGCTTGTTTTTATGTAAGTTACCCGATAGGTTCTGCTTGGCGCATTAATAAATACCGAATCTTACTCGTAGGTGCACTGTATGGCAGATGTGTGGAAGTCTCCCTCCGTCTTGACAATTGCGGGAGTTGATAGTAGTGGCGGGGCTGGTGTTGCAGCCGACTTGAAGACATTCGCGTCTTTGAAGTTTCATGGCGCCTGCGTAGTTACCGCATTAACAGCCCAGAATACTAGGAAGGTTTATGAGGTTCACCCCACGCCTCCAGGTTTTCTTAAGCGCCAGCTGGAAGCAGTATTCTCCGACCTGGAAGTTAAAGCTGTGAAGGTTGGGATGCTCTATGCGCCGGAAGCTGTGAAGGTTGTAGCTTACGCCATTCGAGGTAGAGAACTTGCAGTTGTAGTAGACCCAGTCCTGAGAGCGGCAGTAGGAGACTCTTTAGCAGCTCCCGGGGTTGTGGAGGCGTATACCGAGGAGCTACTGCCCCTAGCCACTGTGGTTACACCGAACATCCCAGAGGCGGAGGTTTTCACTAACATGAAGATTAAAAGCTTTGAGGATATGAAGGCTGCCGTCACAAGTCTACACGAACAGGGTGCTGAGGCCATCCTGTTAAAGGGGGGGCATCTCGGTGGCGAGATCGTAGTAGACCTTCTATCTCAACGCCAAGGGCGTTGCGAGAAATTTGAGAGACCTAGGATAAAGGTCGAGCCTCATGGGATAGGTTGCGCGCTGTCCGCAGCCCTTGCCGTTCACCTAGCTCAAGGCTACAAGCTCCCTCAAGCGGTGAGAAGATCTGAGGAGTTCATTGACAGTCTTCTCAGCTTTTGCAAGCCTATAGGTGGAGGACTTAGGGTGGCCGATCCTCTTGTCCCTCTATATAACGAAGCAGAGAGGCAAATGGTTGTAGAGAGTATTCGCCTCAGCCTCGAGATAGTCAAAGCTCATGAGACAAAATTCCTTCCATACATCGCCGAAGTCGGCACCCAGATAGCTATGTCTCTCCCCTACCCAACTACGTTAGCAGATGTAGCCGCCGTGGATGGTAGACTCAAGAGGGAAGCATGCTCAATTAAAATTTCAGGCTCAATAAAGTTTGGGGTGTCATCCCACATGGCACGTTTAATACTCACCTGCATCCACCGCAACCCAACCATACGAGCGGCGATGAATCTTCACTACGAGGAGGGATTGTTGAGAGCACTTGAGAAAGCTGGTCTCACAGTCTCCGCATTCGATCGCAGTTTAGAGCCAGTTGAGACGAAGCAAACTGAGGGTGCGACGATCATCTGGGGTGTAGAGCGGGCTGTGAGGGTTGCGGGGCGAGTCACTGACGTTATATACGATTTGGGTGAGACTGGGAAGGAGCCTATGATAAGAATCTTGGGGAGAAACGCGGAGGAAGTTGTGGAGAAGGCTCTGCGAGGGATAAACCTTAGAGGCATCTAAACTATGTGCCTCAAAATGTGAGGTTGAGTCATATTGAATAAAACCCAATCTAACAAGTCAAGAGTTTCAGAGCTATACGCGCACGAGGTTGAAGTCGAAGGCCACCTAATCGACTCCATGATTCTTTCTAGGATCTGGGATAAGATAATGGATCTCGGCGGGGACTTCGAAGTCTTAGAGTTCCGCGTGGGGCGACGTAAGACTGACTACAGCTACGCTCGTATGTTGGTCAAGGGGAGGGATCAAGGCCACCTCAACCTAATCTTGGAAGAGATCTATCGGCTTGGAGCCGTATCTAAGACCGCGGAAGAAGTCAAATGTGAACGTGCCCAAAGAGACAGCGTAGCGCCTGATGGCTTCTACTCCACCACAAATAACCCCACCTTCATCTACTATGGGGGCCGTTGGATCGAAGTTGAAGATATGATGATGGACAAAGTTGTTGTCGTAGATGCTGAAGAGGGGCGGGCCTTCTGCAAGCCCCTCACAGAGATCAGGGAAGGCGACCTCATAGTTGTCGGCGAGACCGGCATCAAAGTAAAGCCACCTGAACGCCCGAGGGAAAACATAGGTATCTTTGAGTTCATGGGAAGTAGCGCCTCCTCGGAGAAACCTGTGGCTTCAATTATAAAACAGATAGCCGAGGACATCCAGAACGTCAAAGAGTCTGGAGGCAAAATCGTCGTGGTGGCTGGGCCGGCAGTAGTACATACGGGAGCCACCGAAGCCTTCGCAACACTGATCAGGGAAGGCTATGTCGATGCTCTACTAACTGGCAACGCGTTGGCAGTTCACGATGTTGAAGCGGTTATCTATGGCACTTCTCTAGGTATCAGCTTGAAGGATGGTACAAGGTCGAGCCACCGCAACCACATGGCTGCAATTAATGAAGTCTTTAAAGCAGGCTCCCTGAAAGAGGCTGTTGAGAAGGGCGTACTGAAGAAGGGCATCATCTATGAATGTATAAAGAAGGGTATCCCTTTAGTCATAGCCGGTTCGATCCGCGACGACGGTCCCCTACCGGATACTATCACAGACGTGGTTGTAGCCCAGAAGATGTATAAGGAAGCCTTGAAAGGTGCTGATATCGTGTTGATGCTCGCAACGATGCTCCACTCGATAGCTGTAGGGAACATGCTCCCATCCGATGTGAAGCTTATCTGTGTTGACATAAACCTACCCGCTGTGACGAAACTCCTCGACAGGGGTACCACGCAGGCCGTAGGCATCGTATCGGATGTAGGGACTTTCTTACCACTCTTAGTCGAAGAGTTGAAGAAGAGTAAGAGTATGCGAAGCAAATCCTCCGAAACAAGCGTTGCCCCTTAAAGGTTGCAAATGCACAGTTAGTGGGGATTTAACTTGCCCGAAAGTGCTCCCAGCCTCTCGCCTTGATCTCCCTCCTTGTCTCACCGTCATTAAAGACCAGACCCTTCTTCCTTGTAACACACCCTATCTTGATTATCCGTCCGCCTAGTTCCTTCTCAGCCTCCGCCAGACAGTTGGGTGGCATGGTGGCCACGATCTCATACTCCTCCCCCCCATAAAATACTAGGTCGAAGATGTCCAGCTGGTTGAGTTTTGCAAAAGTAGCAGCCTCATCCGCTACTGGTAGCTTTTGGATCTCGAAACCAACCCCACTCGCCAAAGCTAACTCATTTAGGCTCCAAGCCAACCCGTCACTTGAATCTATAGCGGCAGTGGCTCCAAGATCCTTAAGTTTCAACCCCAAACTCAGCCTAGCCTCTGGGAGATAGACCGCCCTTAAGAGATGTCTCTTCAAGTTAAGTGGCGCTTCATACCCTTCGAGCAAAATCTTTAGGCCGGCTTTAGTGTTCCCGAAAGTGCCTGAGACCACTACGCTGTCGCCTGGTTTAGCGCCACCTCGCGGCAATATCTGTCCCCTCTTGGATATGCCATAGAGTATTGGTGAGATGACTAGATCGTCGGCCTCGTTTGTGTCTCCGCCAACTATCCAGAAACCATAACCTCTAGCCGCCTCCCTCAGACCCAGTGCGAGAGCTCTAACCTCGGACTCGGTCATCTTCGATGGTATCCCCAAAGCGACTAGGGAGAGGAGAGGTTTAACGCCCTTAGCGGCGAAGTCACTGACGCACATAACTAACGCTTTACGGGCAGCTTGACGAACCGTCATCCCAGGCGGGACATCAGTCTTTGCCACCAACATATCCGTCTTAAGAACCCCAACCGAGTTGCCCTCCAAACGGAAGGCAACCACATCATCACCGAAGGGTAACTCTAATTTGGGAATTTTGCCTAGCAGTCTCCTTATAGTGGCTATAATCTCCCTCTCCCCGAGACCCTTTCTGGCTGCCAATCTTAACCCGCATATAAAATTGGTTTAGGCAAACTTAAAAACCATCCATAAAGCTAACCTATCCAGCGGTGCCCCGGTAGCTAAGCATGGTTATAGCGGCAGCCTCGTAACCTTCCAGACGGGAGAGTTGCAGGTCGCGGGTTCAAATCCCGCCCGGGGCTCCAAACAATTCGTGTAATCACTCCGCTCTTGCCTACGTAAAAACCTTAGCTAACCTCTAACACTCATGCAGCCCAGCTTTTCAGCATAGCTTTTAATTATTTTCAGATCAAAAAACGAATGCCAACCATACGAAGAGACCACTAGTGACTTAGGTGAAGCTGGCCAGGTGAGGATGAGTGCAAGTTCAGGCGGTATTCATAGAGGTCTAGTAAGCCTCTTTTTTGGGGAGGATTGAATGGACTTTACGAACTCCGCTAGTTTTTTGGCCGTTGCCGGGTGAATGACATGCTCAATTCTACACGCGTCCTCCTCTGCTATATCCTCCTCTATACCTAGAAGGATCAGAAAGTTGACGAGTGTTTTATGTTTATGCCCGACGAACTTTGCCAGCTCTTCACCCTTTTGGGTGAGCCTAACTCTCCTGTTTCTCTCGTAAATCACGAACCCCTTAGCCTTAAGTTTCCATAACATCTCCACGACGCTCGGTGGTTTAATGTTGAGATATCTAGAGATGTCAACCACCCTGACCTGCCCTCTCTCCCTAGTTAACTCGTATATGGCCTCTAAATGGTCTTCAACACTCACGGAAACCAACAACTCACCACCCTAGAATAAGGTTTAGAAGGCCTCCGACAAGTAAAGAAGTCGAAACCATAATTGTCGCAGACTTTAGCGTATCCTTCACGCCTAACTCCTTCACCAAGACAACGAAAGTGGCTATGCAAGGGTAATACATAGCCAAGACGACGCTAGCCACCACGGTCTGCTTCGACGTCAAGCCCAGCGGCAAAAGCATCCCCACGGCTACATCCTTACGAAGAAATCCTATGACCAAAGCTGCAACAG
Organism: Candidatus Bathyarchaeia archaeon; assembly: GCA_038883335.1. NCBI lineage: Archaea > Thermoproteati > Candidatus Bathyarchaeota > Bathyarchaeia (SeqCode) > Bathyarchaeia archaeon. The sequence goes on along the minus strand of JAVZMI010000014.1, from coordinate 2,273 downwards.
CTCCCTTAGGTAGACCCAGTAGCCCAACTACAGCTGGGGCTGCAAGTTTACCTATAAAATCTATCACTCCAAGTGTGTAAAACAGGTTCACTATTAGAACTCCCAGTAGAACGTAAGGAATCGCCTCGGTTATAAAGAGCTTCATCCTCAACCAGAGCTTCTTCAGCAAGATGCCCCAATATGGAAATCTGTAGGGAGGAATCTCTAAGAACATCTCCGGGCTTTCCCCGCCAATTACCTTATTAAGCGTAACACCAAGCACAACCCAGACCGCTGAGAGCGTTATGAAGACAGTAGCCAACGCTTGTAAGCCGTAGGGGCCCACAAGCCCGAATATTATCGCCAGCTGAGCCATGCATGGTACAGCTATAACCATCAAGGTCGAAGCGATAAATCGTTGCCTCTTCGTTTCAAGAATTCGCGCAGATAAAACGCCGGGAACATTACATCCTAGACCAAGTATCATGGGGATGACTGCAACACCGTGTAAGCCAACTCTGTGCGTAAATGTGTCTACTAGCACCGCTAGACGTGGCAGATAGCCAACGTCCTCTATGACACCGAGCACCAAATAGAACGCGAAGACGTAGGGTAAAACCATGGCGAAAGGAACATAGAGCCCTGTAGTCAGCAGACCCATTGATTGGACGTAGTCAACCTCCCCGTCGATTAGCTTCCCAACTACAATCTCATGGACGAAGCTGGGACCCAAAGCTTCGCTCATCATTCTCACGAAAGGCATGTAAAAGTCAAATAAGGGCTCGAAAAAGTAGCTGATCAACCCCTCCCCAATGGTTCTGATAGAATAAAAGGTAGCTAGCATAACACCAACAAGTATCGGGATACCTGTGGCCGGGTGAATACTTGCATCCCCTAAACTCTCGAGAAATGTGTGGTGGCGGTGTGTTACAGTCTGGACCTCACTAGTTATTCTACCAACCTCGACCCACCGCTCTTCATCGGTGCGAAGAGTTTTATGTACAGTGGCTTCCGGCAGGCGGGAGACAAGCTCTTTGATACCTTCACCAGTCACAGCTACAGTTGGAACAACTGGCACGCCTAAGAGCCTCTCAAGCTTCTCCCTGTCGATGCTTATCCCTTTATGTTTAGCTTCATCCCAAAAATTGAGCGCTATGACCATATGAACTCCCAGTTCCAAAAGTTGAAGCGTCAGGTATAGGTTCCTTTCCAGATTTGTAGCATCTACAACATTAATAACTAAGTCTCCCTCCCTCAGCATCTTTACAGCTACTTCCTCAGCCTTCGAGTTCACGTCTAGAGAGTAGACCCCTGGAACATCTATTACCTCAGCCATTCGCCCCTTGAACTTCATAGCACCTTTTGTGTACTCGACAGTTGTACCTGGATAGTTGGATGTTATGACAAGCGTACCGGTAAGCCTAGAGAAGATGACACTTTTCCCCACATTCGGGTTACCCATAAGAAGAATCCTCAACCGTCAACCTCCACGATGATTTTACTCGCTACACCCCTCCCTAAAGCCACTCTACAACCATCAATCTCCACCACTATTGGCCCCCCAAAAAGTCCCGCGGTTACTATTCTGATAGGCTTTCCAACCCGGATGCCAAGAGAGCATACGCGTTTCTGTAGACCATATCCTCCCTCAACTCTCTTCACATAGCCGATACGGTGGCTGCCCATGTTCACCAGCGGGACTTCCATGTTAGGTGCACCTAATTTAGGCATGCCTAACATTTATTTAAATATAACTAGAGTTAAAGGCTCGACAAGTCCAACATAAACCCTAAAAGCTCATCGCCATGATCTCTGAGAACCATCCGCCGAACCAGAAGGCACTTAAATAGGTCGCTCATCGTTACAGATTAAGGGGGTTCTATATTCTAAGAGAGATATACAGCTGACTGAAGGCGGCATTTATTTGCCTAGCATCTTCAAGCACAATATAGTAGCGTGGACCAGTGTGTAATCCAGATAAAACTACCTCCTCAACTCAAAATTCCGTGGCTAAGTTATGGTAAGGGGGAAGGCTAATTATTTAAGCGGCTTAAACTCTTACATACTCCTTGACAGCTCTAGGTAAAGGTGTAGATAGGCTAGCTTGCGGCCGTAGTCTAGCCTGGTCTAGGACGGGAGCCTGCCACGCTTCTGACCCGGGTTCAAATCCCGGCGGCCGCACCAACCTTCAGGCTCGATTCCATCGCTCTTTTTTATTATGGGTGCCAAGCATATGAGCCGGCTGGGGATCTACCCACATGACCAAGCCTTTAACAGCGCCTTAAAGCGTCTCC
>JAVZMI010000013.1:20272-24167 GCA_038883335.1 Candidatus Bathyarchaeia archaeon | reverse complement strand
TTAAAGAAAGCTCTTGAACTCAGAGAGGCTATAAGCAAAGAGGCGGAAGGGAAACTGCGGCGAGGGGACAAACTTACCTTCGACGAGTTTAAGATTCTAATCGAGCAGGGCAAGATCTAATCCACTATAAATTAACTAAATGATCAAACTCGGAAACATTGGTTCTGTGTGTATGTGAAAAAAACTTTTATCAACTAGGAATTAGCTAGTGTTGCCTTATAGTGTACACCAATGGGTTTTAAATGTAAGCTACTTCACGCTGCTCAAGGATTCATTGAGTTTTGCGTAACTAATCGACTGGCGGTAAAGGTCTATGAAGGGATTCTGTGGAATCAGATAAAGGGAGGTCAAATACCCGGCCATATCGGAGTGATACTGGATGGCAACCGCAGGTGGGCTCTGGAGCAGGGCTACTCTACAGCTGAGGGGCATGACGCAGGTGCAAGGAAGGTTGAAGAGTTTCTAGACTGGTGCCAAAAGATTGGCGGAATAAAAACGGTGACGATATATGTTCTCTCAACTGAGAACTTTTGCCGTAGTGAGGAAGAGCTTGCAGAGATACTTGCGTTACTGAACAGGTATCTGAAAGCCATGAGAGAAGATGAGCGAATTCACAAAAGCCGCATTAGGGTTAGAGTGATAGGTAGAGTCGAGATGTTGCCTCCGGACGTACAGGAGAATATAAAGCAACTTCACGAAGCGACAAAAGATTATGATAATTATTACTTAAATCTCGCTGTGGCGTACGGTGGCAGGGCGGAGATAGTTGATGCGGTAAAGAAGATAGCTACTAGAATAGAGAGGGGTGAGTTGTCTTCCACTACGCTTGATGAGAAGGTTATAGAAAGCCACCTATACACAAGCTTCCTTCCAAATCCTCACCCAGACCTTATAATTAGAACCTCAGGAGAGGAGAGGTTAAGCAACTTCTTGCTTTGGCAGGCTGCTTACAGTGAACTCTGCTTCTTAGATGTCTATTGGCCCTCTTTTAGGAAGATCGACCTTATGCGGGCTATAAGAGTATACCAGCTGAGACGTAGGCGTTTTGGCGTCTAATAGACGAGTTTCTCACAAGATGTCAAGACCTCTAAACCTCCCTTATGCACCGCAACTGTATCCTCAATCCTGACACCAAACTTTCCTTCTATGTAAACGCCAGGCTCGACCGTCACGACACTCTCCTCTTCAATCAAATCTTTACTATTCACGCCTAATCTAGGGGGCTCATGAATGTCTATGCCCACGCCGTGCCCGAGGCCATGCAGCATATACCGAGCGTAACCATATCTGCGGAGGACAGCCCTAGCCAGCGCGTCAACTTCGCCACCACACATACCTATCTTCATTTCCGAGAGGACGAATTCTTGAGCTGAGCAAACCGCCCTGTAAACATTAGCTTGGTCGGGTGAAGGCTGCCCCACGAAGGCTGTTCTACTTATATCAGACCGGTACCCCGCATACATGGCGCCAATATCCAGTATAACTGCGTCACCCTCCGCAAGCTTCCTGTCACCGCACAGGCCGTGTGGCCAAGCTGATCTTCGACCTGAACTCACGATCGTTTCGAACGCAACACCTTCTGAACCTTCTTTGCGCATAGTATACTCAGCTTCAGCGGCAATCTCATACTCTCTCACACCAGCCCTGAGAGACTCTAAAGCTGCCTTCATTCCCGCCACGGAGATTCGAGCTGCTTGCCTAAGAAGCTGAAGTTCTAGTGAGTCTTTCACCCTTCTAAGCCTCCAAGCGACCTCAGGCTTCAGCGTCAACTTTGCACCACTCAACTCAGTCTTTAAAGACAGATACCAGGATGCCGGCAACTCGTCGAGACATACTTTTTTAATATTCAGCTTTCTGAGCTCGGCTGAGGCTTTTTTGACAAGTTCACTACCTGAACTGACTGACTTGATGACGCAGCCCTTTGCATACTCTTTGACTAGAGTGTAGTTCATTCTGTGAACTAGGAGTATAGGTCTAGACTCCAATGTTAGGATTAGGAGGAGAGGCGCGTTGACAGACTCGCGGTATCCGGTTAGATAATAAATCGTGGAGGGCGAAGTAATAACATAGCAATCCATGCGTTCATTCTCCATCTCAGCTCTCATAGATTTGATCCGGCGTTCAACGGGAAAGATAGTACCGTAGTTACCGCTCAATTAAGACCCAGCCTTTAGGCGTGTGTTAAACTCACTTCAACAACTTATAAATAAAAAGTTCACTATTCTGCGTATGGATCAACGCGATGTTCCCTGAAATGTCTAATAAAGTTACGGTAGCGTTGGCGTCAACGAATCCTGTGAAAATTAAGGCTACCTTTAATGTTTTTAAGATGTTCTACGAGGAGGTCAAGGTTATCCCACTTGATATATGGCGTGGCGTGAGGCATCAACCTATAGGGATTAATGAGATCGTGCAAGGAGCAGTTGAAGGGGCGAGAGAATCAATACGCAAAAAGGATAATGCGTCCTTCGGTGTTGGTATAGAGGCTGGGTTGATTATCTTACCATACTCATCAACGGGGTATGGAGACCAACAGTTCGCAGCTATAATCGATAGGAAAGAAGTCTTGACGATTGGCGGGGGAGCTGTATTCGAGTATCCTCCAGCGGTTACGGAGCTAGTCCTCACCGAAGGAGTGGAAGTCGGGTTTGTCATGGAGAAGTTAGCTGGGATAAAGTCTCTGGGAAGGAAGCAGGGGGCGATAGGCTATCTTTCCCACGGCATTCTTGATAGGGTTAAACTCACAGAGCAGGCTGTGTTGATGGCTATTATACCCCGCCTTAATGAGGATTTATACTTTTCAGCGACTAGAAAAAATTAAAAGGGGAATATGACCAGAACAATTGCTATACGAGGGTGTGGGCAATACCCGACTCAGGTACTGGGTTAACTGGTTTGCTATCTAAATAAACTTATGGGGGCATTACCAGTCAGTGGTTTTCATTAGAAAATTAGAACTACACGGATTTAAAACCTTCCCGAAGAGGACCTCTATCGTCTTCGACGCAGGGTTAAATGTCATCATAGGCCCTAACGGCTGTGGCAAAACGAACATTATTGATGCTATCCAGTTTGTCCTTGGAGAGTTGAGCGCGCGAAATCTCAGAGCGTCGAATCTCTCATCTTTGCTGTTCCACGGAAATAGCGAGATCCCTAAGGCTACGCATGCAGCGGTCTCTATTCATTTTGAAAATTCCGACAGGAGACTTCCAGTAGACACAGACATAGTTGCACTCTCCCGCTATATTAGTTCGGATGGTGTAAGCACGTATAGAATAAATGGTAAGAGGTGTTCTCGAGGGAACATTGTTGACGTTTTAGGGGTAGCCGCCTTGACAGGTGGGATGAACATTATCTTGCAAGGGACTGCGATGAGGATAGCTGACTACTCGCCTGAGGAGAGGAGGAAGAATATAGAAGCCATCGTCGGGATTGCGGAGTACGACTTGAAGAAGGAGAAAGCCCAAAATGAGTTGAGAGAGGCTGATACGAACCTAAAGGTAGCTGCAGGAACCTACGTCGAGGTTAGGAAGAGACTAGTAGAACTCGAAAGGGAGAGGAACGACTTCCTCCGTTACAGTTACCTAAAGAGAGAGTTGAATAGACTGAAGGCTGTGAGGTTATCCCACAGATTAGGTGAGCTACGTACGAGCATGCAGAAGCTCAGCGCAGAAATTACAAGCAGAGAGGTTGAGCTCAGGGAGGCAAAAAGGAGACATGAGGAGCTAGAAGAGAAGAGATTAGAGAAGGAGAAGGAGTGGCGGGAGTACGCCGACAAAGTTTTGGATAGGGGAGGTGAGCAACTCTTCACACTCCAATCGGAGATAGGTAAACTAAACTCGGAGATAACGGGTCTCAGAACGACCCTCTCCTCCTCGAAGATAAGCCTCCAATC
>JAVZMI010000013.1:0-20262 GCA_038883335.1 Candidatus Bathyarchaeia archaeon | reverse complement strand
GAAAACCTGAAGTGGATCAGAGAAAACATCAACAATTCTCAGAGAGAATTAAAACGACTCACACAAGCCAAAGAGGAGATTGCGGCTAAACTCAACGAGAAAAAGAGGCAAAGGGACGAACTAGTGGGTATGATCACCGAGATAAAGGAGATGGTCGGTGCTAATGCCGCTAAACTTGCAGAGTTAGAGGATCAAATTGAACAGTTAGAGAGAGAGCAGGGACACTTGGAGGTTAAGATTAAGGCTGAGGAGGAGAGTAACGAGATTTTGGTGGAACAGATCCAAACCCTTGAAGCCAGAAAGAAAAACTTCGAAGAACTACACAACAGTTTCGTTGAACGGTTGAAAGGTATAACTCAGATAAGACGCAAGGAGCAGAGCAGACTTGAGGATATAATCCAGACTATCGAGAAGGTTAAGCGCCAGAGAGAGGTTAGCGATACGGAGATCAAGAACGCGGAGAAAGTTATAAAGCAGGGTCGTCTAAGCGTCACCGAGTTCACTTCTAGGAAAGAACTTGCCGAGACTATCCTCTCAGAAGAGAAGGCTCTTGAGCACATAGAAAGCCTCGCTAAACTTGGAGCGTTGACTGGTGTACATGGACGTTTGGAGGAGCGAATTAGATTCGAAAATAAGTACCGTAAAGCTGTTGAGGCTGCCGCTGAGGGTTGGCTCCGAGCCCTAATCGTTGAGGATGTGAGTGTGGTATGGAAATGTGCGGAAAGTCTAAAGAGGGCTAAGATTGGGCGAGTTAAGCTTCTACCTTTAGAAAACTTGAAAGGCACCAAGCTTACGGAGAAGCCCAGCATAGAAGGGGTCACATGTTCTGTTGCATCACTCATTGACTGCGCAGCTAAATATAAGCCTGCAGTAAATTTCGTCTTTGGAGATACGTTCGTGGCCTCAAGCGAAGAGACAGCCTTGCAAGCTTCAGATCAGGGATACAGAGTCGTAACTATAGATGGACAGGTCTTTAAGCCTGGATTCCGCTTGGAGGTTGGGTTCTATAGGGAGCCGATAGACCTCTCAGAAGTTATCCCAAGCGACATAGCCATTAAGAGGATAAGCGAGACTGTTACATCTCTGGAGCAGCTTCTCAACAAAAGAGTTGCCGATCTTAAGCGTCTTGGAGATGAGTTGATAAGACTTGAAGGCGAGAAGACCGCGCAGATGGACACTATAAAGGCGCTGGATCAACAGGTTGAAGAGCTTGAGCTGAATACCGCCCGTATTCACAAGGATCTAGCAGAACTGAATAGGAGACTGAAGTCCTTCAACCATAGGTATGAGGTTTTGCAGAACTCAATCTCCAGCTCCAAGGCGAAGGTAGAAGAGTTAGAGAAACAACTCCACATCTTGAGGGTTGAGGCTGCGAATCTTAGAAAAAAGCTGAAGCCTGAAACCGTGACCAAGATGGAGGGCGAGAGAGCCACTCTAGAATCCGAGATAAGCGACCTAGAGCGCCGATACAATGAGATCCTCAGCAAGATGGAGACTTTGGACTCCAATCTAAAGAGTATATTCATACCATCGATCACCACTGCGAGGAACGAAATCGTTGGGATAAGGAAGAACATAAACGCCCACAAAAGGAGAATAGAGATGACAACGAAACAGCTGGAAGAGGCTACTTCACGTTTGAAAGAGTTGGAGTCCTCAAAGGAGAAACTTTCAACCGTGCTATTAGCGAAGAAGGAAGAGGCCAAAAGATTCAACGAAGCCATCGAAGAAATAAACAAGCAATTGAGGACTGCTGCAAAAGAGCTTGAACAACGAAATGATGCAGTTAATTCTCTTAAACAAGAGATGATTAGACACCAGATGGAAATTGAACAGGCTGAGAGAGAGCTAAAACTCACCGGCTTTGACCTTTCTATCGAGATAAAAGCAGACGATCTTGCCATTTTGGAATCTTCTATTGAACGTCTCCGTGAAGAGTTCGAAAACCTAGCCGACAAGATAAATATGACTGCCGTCGAGTCATATGAACCTCAAAAGAAGAACTACAAAGAACTCTCAGTTAGAATCAATCAGCTTGAAGAAGAGAAACGAGCAATTCTGCGATTTATGGAGTCAATAGAGCGGGAGAAACGAGATACATTCTTATCTGCGTTAGAGAAGGTGAATCAGAAATTCTCCGAATCCTTCCATCTGATAACTGGAGGTAAAGGTTGGCTTCAGCTACAAAACCCAGAAAACCCCTTCGAAGAAGGACTAGACATCCTCGTTGAGTTTCCGGGTAAAGCTCCAATCCTAGTAACTGGGGCCAGCGGCGGTGAGAAGTCTGTGGTAGCAGTCTGTTATATTTTCGCCCTTCAAACCTTGACGAAGACCTCCCCATTCTATATCTTCGACGAGATTGACGCTCACCTGGACCCCGTAAACACGCAAAGGCTTGCAGATCTCCTCGCCAAGGAAGCTCAGACATCTCAAATTATAGCGATAACCTTTAAGGAACCGATGGCGACGAAGGCTAACAAGGTTATAGGGATACATGGAAGAAATGGCGTATCCTATGTTTATTCTATGCCGAAGGTGGCATAAACACGAGCAAGAAGACTGTTGAGAAACCTTTCTGGCTTAAGCCACCTTGGCATGTGCTCTTTGACCTAATAAAACTGCAGAGAATAAAACCTTGGGATGTAAACATAGCACACGTTCTCTCCTCCTTCATAACCGAGATGAAGAAAACCGGCTACATAGACTTCTCCGTCTCTGGTACTGCTCTGCTCTCAGCTTGCATCGTTCTACGGTTACAGTCGGAATTAATCCTGAAGCTAGAAGAGCCGCCTCCGCCGCCGGTGGAGAAGCCAGCCGAGTTCATCCCTCCCCCTATACAGCTTCCCTTCCGCTACGAATATACTTCAACAACATTAGGAAGCCTAATCGAGGCTCTGGAAGAGGCTATAAAGGCAGAGGCCTCCGTGAAGCCTGCTAAACCCCAACTACTGCTCTCGCCACCTACTGAGGGTTTTCAGGATTATGATAGATTCTTTATAGAGATATCGGACAAGCTTAAAGTGCTCTACGAACATCTTAGAGAAGCCTCATCCGAAGGTTTTCTAACTTTCTCCAAAATAGTCAGAGGCAAAGATCGAGCGGAAGTGATACTTACATTTCTGCTGTTACTATTTTTAGCGACGGATAACCTTATAGAACTATCCCAAAGAGAAGAGGGCGGGGAGATATATATAACATTGGTAAAGGAGCCAGGTAAGAGTGGCCCAAACATCACCATCTGATAAACCATCTACAGAAGATCAGCCAGCTGTTTGTGAGGCGAAGGCGTCGGAAAAAGCGACGTTAACAAGTGAAGAGGATTTAAAACACAAAGTGAGCCTTGTTGAGGCTTCTCTATACGTGGCGGGTCGCCCTCTGGAGTTGAAGACAATATGTTCCATAACGGGGATAACCTCGCGGAAGAAGGCACAGATGGTAGCACGTGCGTTAGCGGAGGAGTATCGAAAGAGAGATAGCGCTCTCGAAGTTTTGGAGTTAAATGATGAGAGGTTTGTTATGCAACTCAAGCCTGAGTATGTGCCCCGTGTGAGACGACTCGCCATCAAGCCTCTACTAACTGAGGGGCCCTTACGAACTCTTTCATACATCGCCTACAGGCAGCCTGTGCCGCAAGCTAAGGTTGTGTCGGTGAGGGGAGCTCAAGCATATGAACACATCAGTGAGCTAAGCCGAATGGGGCTCATATCGAAAGAGAAGTTTGGAAAGTCTCAACTCCTGAGAACAACCGACCTCTTCGCGGATTATTTTAACCTAGGTAGAGATCTGAGGTTCATGAGGAAACAGCTAGAAGCGCTTTACGCTCAAGTTTCCCCGACTAAAAAAGAAGAACCGACGCCAAAGAGAAACGAGCCGACCGAGTTAGAGAAGTAGTAAAGAAGAATGATCATATCCAGGCTCGCTGGTCAGCTCTGATAACTCTCAACAAGGGAGCTGAAAATTGCGGTTGCTTCTAGACTTTTGGAAGCCTGCCTAGTGCTTGATGAGAGCTATTTCAGGCGTTGTTATATGCCCAAAAATACAATATACCATATCAGCCAGCTGCTGCAGAGGCGCCAGCCTTTTATGGGTGATACTAAACCCTAGCCACTGTGAGGCCCCAGAGGTTGATGATTGATAGGTTTGGTAGGCCTGTGACAAGCCTCCGAGTCTCGGTCACTAAACGCTGCAACCTCAAATGCATTTACTGCCATAGAGAGGGAGAAGTTCGCGGCGTGGATAGGGAGATGTCACCAGCCGAGGTGAAGCAGATCGTAGAAATTGCAGCTTACTTCGGTATCCGTAGGGTTAAGATAACCGGCGGCGAACCTCTGCTCCGCAGTGACATCTGCGAGCTTGTCTCGAGCATAAAGGGTACACCCCACATCGAGGAGGTGTCAATGACCACCAACGGTACACTACTTGCAGACTTCGCGCTTGACCTTAGGAGAGCGGGATTGAGCCGAGTTAACGTTGGTTTCAGCTCTTTAAGAGCTGAAACCTACCATAAAATAACTGGCGAGAATAGGGTGGAAGACGTGAAGAGAGGATTGGTAGCCGCAACTGAGGCTGGTCTAACTCCAATTAAGATAAACATGGTAGTGCTCAGGGGGCTTAATGAGAGTGAAGTTTGGGATATGATAGACTTCACGTCGGAACGATCCTATATCCTACAGTTGATTGAGTTGGAGAGGCAAGGCATAGCTGTCGGTGATTTCGAGAGGTTTTATGTGAGCTTGGGTGTGCTTGAAGAGCAGTTAAGGAGACTCTCGCGCCAGGTTGAGTTTAGAGATCTCCATAACCGGAGGATCTTTCATCTCGATGGCAAAAGTTCAAAGGTAGAGTTGGTGAGACCATTTCACAGCTCAGACTTCTGCAAGAATTGCACCCGAATGAGACTTACCTCAAATGGAGAATTGAAACCCTGTCTTATGAGGAACGACAACCTTGTAGACATCCTCACCCTTATCAGGGAGGGGAGACCAGAGGTTGAGCTCAGACGAGCTTTTGAAACGGCGGTCTTAAGGCGAAAGCCATACTACCTTGCAGACAAGTGACATTTACCCCTCCCACCGCTATTTTGGCGATTCTCCGCGCCGTAGTCTTCCACGCGCTGCGGCGATCTTATTCGCTATCAAGGCTGCTAGGGCGCCCGCCCCAACTCCGTTATCTATGTTGACCACAGCTAATCCTAGGGCGCAAGACTGGAGCATCGCCATAAGCGCTCCTTCACCCTTCCCACCGTAGCCGTAGCCTGAGGAGGTTGGTACGCCTATGATTGGGCTATCTACAAGGCTACAGAGCACTGAGGGTAAAGCCCCCTCCCTCCCCGCAACCACTATAAACACATCGATCTCCTTCTCGCCGAGCTTTTGGAGAGGTTTAAAGAGTCTATGAAGACCAGCTACACCGACATCATATGCTGTGTAGACATTGCAACCCATATGGGTGGCTATGATCTTTGCCTCCTCGGCGACTGGAATGTCCGCCGTGCCAGCGGTTAGTATTGCGACCCTGCCGCCAGTCTTATTGGGGTGGTATTCATGCTTACTAACTACCGCGACCTTGGCTCTGTCGTAAAACTTAACTTTGAATTTGTCAAGTTTCCTTAATTCCTTAAGATGATAGCTATTCACACGTGTAACTATAGCTACCCCTAACGAGTTTGCCATCTCGGATACTATGGCGGCGGTCTCTTTCGGAGTTTTGTTCTCAGCCAGAACAACCTCCGGTATGCCCCTTCGAACCCCTCTGCCTAGATCTAGCTTGGCGAAATCTCCAACCACCCTTACAGTGAGTGCCTTCAATCTCCCCTCAGCGTCGCCAACAGAAGACGATCCTTTCTTAGCGTCTCTCAACATCCCTCACGTCCAAGATCGATCATGCGCCCGTAAGGAACCATATTAATTGTTGTAATCTTCGGCTAATAAGTTCCTTGGGCTTTGAGAAGGTTTAAGCCGTCCCAATGCTTCTAAGTTATGAAGTTCTTTTGAGGGAAACGATGAGGTAAGGGTAGGTGAGTGAGTGGCTAAAGACCCAGTTTGCGGGATGTATGTGAATGAGAATAAGGAAGGAGTAATCAAACGGGAGGTCAGAGGGCGGACATACTATTTTTGCAGTGAAAGCTGCGCTGAGACATTCATAAGACCAGAGGTCGAGTTACGGAATCTCAGACGACTGGTAATCTTCAGCTGGGGTTTAGGTGCTATAACGCTCATCTTCACACACGTAAGGATTCTGCCGGTTTTACCCAACGAGGCTTGGCTCTTTATATTCGCCACACCAGTCCAGTTCATAGCGGGGTACAGGTATTACCGAGGAGCCTATGACGCTTTGCGGAGTAGAAACGCCAACATGGACACCCTAATAGCAGTAGGCACCTCTGCAGCGTGGGTTTACAGCACCGTAACTACCTTCATTCCCGGCTTCTTCTCGATGAGAGAGGTATACTTTGATACGTCCACTTTGATCATCACTTTGGTGCTCACAGGAAGGCTTTTAGAGGAGGAAGCCAAGGGCAAAGCCTCGGATGCCATCAGGAAGTTAATGGATCTGCAACCAGAGATCGCTTGGTTATTAAGAGACGGAGAGGAGGTGAAGATCCCGGTAGAGCATGTTAAGCCGGGCGACATTTTAGTAGTCAAGTCTGGGGATAAAATTCCCGCCGACGGAGTAGTTATCGAGGGGTATTCTTTTGTCGACGAGAAGATGATTACTGGTGAAAGTATGCCAGTCGAGAAGGAGGTTGGCAGCGAAGTTGTCGGCGGCACCACCAACATCTCTGGGGTGATGAAGATAAAAGCAACAAAGGTCGGAGCGGATGCAACCTTATCTCAAATAATAAGGTTAGTCGAGGATACCTATATGTCAAGGGCGCCTCTACAGCGGCTGGCTGACATGGTATCTTCATACTTTGTACCAGTAGTCATATTGATAGCATGTTTTGCATTCTTCGCTTGGCATCTAGTTGGTGTGATGAGCTTCTCCTTTTCCCTCATCGTAGCTATAGCCGTACTGGTGATTGCCTGCCCATGCGCGTTAGGGATAGCCGCACCTATGGCGGTGATGATTGGGGCTGAGAAAGGAGCTGAAAACGGTATCCTGATCAAAGGGGGAGAATACCTCGAGAAGGCACATAAGCTCCAAACAATAATCTTCGACAAGACTGGCACGCTGACCAGAGGGGAACCATCCTTAACCAACATCATCACATTCAGCGAACTAGGTGACGATGAGATATTAAGGTTCGCAGCCATCGCGGAGAAGAACTCTGAGCACCCTCTAGGAGAAGCTATAGTTCGGAGTGCTAGAGGGAGAGGTATAGGCATCCCTGACCCCTCAAAGTTCGAAGTAGCCCCAGGGTGTGGAGTTAAGGCAGGTTATGATGGTAAGCTAATACTTCTTGGAAACAGGAGGCTTATGGAAGATAATGGAATAGCCATTGAGGGTCTTGAAGACAAGATTGTCTCCATCGAGGAAGAGGGTAAGACAGTTATGATTTTGGCTTTGGATGGGGTGATGGTTGGGGCGGTCGCTGTAGCGGACACTTTAAAGGAGCATGCGAAGGAGGTTGTAGACGCTCTACAAGGCATGGGGGTCGAGATTGTCATGTTCACTGGAGATAATTACAGAACGGCGAATGCTATCGCCGAAAAGCTGGGAATCAAGTATGTCTTGGCTGGCATGCTACCGAAGGATAAGGCTGACGAGGTCAAACATCTCCAAGAGGAAGGCAGGGTTGTTGGATTTGTTGGAGACGGAATAAATGACGCCCCTGCGCTGGCTCAGGCAGATGTGGGCATCGCAATTGGCAGCGGGACTGATGTTGCAAAAGAGACCGGAGGCATCATACTGATAAAGGATGACTTGAGGGATATTTTAACCGCGATAAGGCTCAGCAGGAAGACTTTCAGGAAGATCAAAGAGAATCTCTTCTGGGCTTTCGCCTATAATACCGCGTTAATCCCTGTGGCTGCAGGGGCGTTATATCCATCTTTCCAGATACTACTTCACCCAATCCTCGCGGCTGCGGCTATGGGATTCAGTTCATTGACGGTTGTTGGGAATTCTCTTCTCCTGAAAAGATTCAAACCTTAAAAGACACGAATATAAGTAGCGAGATAACCTAGGCCACAAGCCAAAAATTCTGGGCAACCCTGAGCCCGCCTCCAGTTGGCATGCAGCGGGGGGTTGTCAAGTTCGTGGCCCCCTCCTTAATGAGAGGGACAGAATGGCAGAGAGTATCGAGAAGGATGCAGCCACTAGAAATGTAGCCTGATAGCTTCCTAAAGCTTCAAATATATACGCGCCAAGTATCGGCCCTATACCCCCACCGACACCGAAACTGAGACCCTCCACCAAGCCGAATACCACACCAATTGAAGCTGTTCTGAAATGGTCGTTCACGATAGCTGGGAATTGAGGCATACAACCCCCATAGGCGAACCCGAAAGCAACCGAGAAGATGAAGAGCGTTGAGGTTATGGGCGTGAAACTCAGTACTAGTTGACTGCCTGAGAGCAGGAGTAAGCACATAATTAGGGTGGGAATTTTCCCTACCTTATCAGATATGGCGCCCATAAGTATCCTGCCCGCCATACTGAACGCGCCGATAATACTAAGTGCCGCCACGCCAACCTCCCATGGGATGCTTGACTCAACGGCGAATGGAACTACATGAATCAGTGGAATGTAAGCGCCAAGCCAGAATAGGATGTAAGTTGAGACGATCGCTCGAAAGCCTCTCGACGTAATCACCTGGGAGATTGTCCAATCACTATGCTTCTCTACATCGCCGGCGGCAGACTCGTGGAGCCTGAGACCCTTAACCTCTGGGCTGTCTTTGAAGATTTTAACACCAAAAGCCATCACCACCCAGCAGGTTACACCCATAATGGCAAAGGCTAACCGCCACCCTGAAAGGATTATCAAATACTCCAACCAAACCGGCATTACTAGAGCGCCTGCACTTACGCCAGCAAGGTATAACCCCAAGGCCATTGTCTTCCATCTTACAAACCAGCGGAGTATCGTGACACTGGTGGGAATGAAGATGGCTCCAACCCCTAATGAGGCTATAAACCCATAGAAGAGGTAAAGCTGCCAAAGAGCATCAATACAGCCTGACAAGAGGAGACCTAAACCCATCAGCACACCTCCAGCTGCGAGGGCTACTCTTGGATTATACCTATCAACAAGCCGGCCCATCAGTAAGGCTGAAATGAGAAAAGTCGTAGCATGTAGCGAAGGCGCCACGGAAACCTCGATCGCCGTCCAATTGAACTCCTCCATCAAGAGGGTAAAGAAGACACCGTAGGATAGGAAAACTCCGTAGAGTGAGCTTATAGAGAAGGCGGATGCTACTACGATCCAACCGTAAAATATACGGTCTCCGCCGACTGGAGCTACTACTCCGCCCTGAGGCTCTGTTTTTCCCTCTCCGCCAGTCATGAGTAAATTATAGTGTAGGTGCGGCGAAATGTAAAATTCACTATAAAAAATGTATAACCATTACCCAAAGATGTTTGAGGATGACGGAGGATCTCAAAAACGAATGATCAAAGTTGAGGTTAAAGGGTTTAAAATAAGGATTTATGGTAACTAGCCGATCGTATACGGCGCATTGCACACTAACCTACTCCGCTCAAACTTGATCGGCAATATTGGGCTCTGCTCTGATGTCACTCTTCACTTATCCGCAATACCAGCTTTCTTCATTGCCCAAGACATGGATGTGAAGGACTGTGTTAAGCTTTACGTACATGCTACCTAGCGTACGCCTCCACAAGGTCTCTAGCAGTCACTATACCGATAACATTTCCATCTGCCGCTGCAACAGGGAGACGGCGAATGTGTTTCTCAGACATAAATTTGGCCGCTTGGTTTATAGGGGTGCCGGAGGGGATTGTTATGAGAGGCGATGAAGCTACACTACCAACCTTGGTGTTTAAAGGAACCCCTGCCGCGATCACCTTCGTGAGTAGATCACGTTCCGTGAATATGCCAACTACACGTCCTCCCTGAGTGGTTATTACGCTGCCGATGCGCTCTCGATCCATGAGCCCAGCAGCTACCTCGATCGAAGATTCTACGTCTAACGTTGTGACCTTTGGAGTCATAGCATCGTCAACTTTGAGCTCAACTTCTAGGGCTGGCAGCTTCTTTACTAGGTCAGAGGCTGTCACAATGCCGACAGCCTTGCCTTCCTCTAGGACCACGAGGCGCCCCTTCTCTTTTATCATCTTGCGCGCAGCCTCTCTCACAGAGGCGATGGGCTTTATCGTAACAAGATATGTGGACATTATCTCTTTAACCATGACATGCTCAGGTCTTCTACGCTTGGCTATGACTTTGCTTAATAGATCACGTTCAGTAACCATCCCGACTGTTCTGCCCTTATCTTCTACCAATAGGCTTCCAATGTGGCGTTCGCCCATCACTCGCCCAGCCTCAAGCATGGTAGCTGTTGGATCGATTGTAACGGGATTCCTGCTAACCACATCTTCTACGTTGGGGTAAAGTTTGTATAGTTGATAAATTCTATTAATCACGCTTGGAAATTCCTCTACTAAAGATTTCTTCAAAAATAACCCAGATGAAAAAAATCACTTAGCCTCTTAAAGCCTTTACGCCACGCCGCCTAATTCTCACCCTGAAACTTTGAGGAGACCCAGTGACGCCTCAAGAATCTCGGGGCTAATCTTTCCAGCGGTGAAACTGTTCCCCGTGGTCGTGTTCTTAATAGTTATCCGGGCCGGCGCGAAGAGACCTGCGTCTATCTTGTAAAAGTCGCATCCCGACGCCTTAAAGGTCTCATAGAACGGCCTGCCGTAATCCCTCGAAGAGGTAGAGGGCACTTCGTCTATCACGTCGACGATTTCATCGTCACTCCGGCATTTGACCTCATAATAAACATCTCCACCATAGAGTATCATGTCGTTTGTGATCCCCATGGCGATAGTGCTATTTGGGTGAACCGGCGCGATCGGGCAACTGCCCCTCCCACTCAGAATTTTATTCGGATGGAAGCCGACCTCTGTGAGCTTATGTATGCCCGTCTCTACTACTCTGCCCGCCACCTGAACAGACCCAACAACGCTTGAAGTAGGGGCTACGACGATGAAGAGCCTCGACTTCTCAACCTTGCATGCCGAGGCAACGTATTCTATGGCGCTCTCAGAGGGTAACTTGTCAGATTCAACTACCAATACCGCCACATCGGGAGGTTCACTGTAGCAGAGCTTCTCGTAGAGCTTCTTAGGTTGAAGTGAGATCGCTCTCGCAGGTCCCGACCCCAGAGCGTAATAGTCATCAGTCTTTATCGCCCAACCTGCGAACTGTGCACCTAGAGTTACAGCAGCAGGGTGGCCTACAACAACCTCTTGGAGGGAGGGCAGCTTTAACCCGCCGTAGATTGCGTCCCCTGTCGATATCTCAGCTAAACCCCCCATGCATATCAAGGAGACTAAAACCCCAGCCTCTACACTACCTTTCACGTGGACACCGGCATCAATGATTGTGGCCCCTGAGGGATCCTTAACCACAGCGACGCCTAGTCTTTGGCTCTCCAGTAGCATCTTTTCAACGTAGGGAAGTGCCGACCTGTTCAGGTTTAGTGGCGGATCTGGGAAGATTTCACCTATTGGATTAAGATGTTTATTCCTACATCTGGAGATGAAGATCTTCCCAGCGCCACCTTTGAGTATGTCCCCCATATAGACGTAGAAGGAGGCTGAAATCTTATCCTCACCAAATTTAACTTTCTCCTTCAACTCACTAAAGGTGAAGGTGGGGAGGAGTTGGGGAATCTGCCCCAAGACTATTATCTTTCCACCCTCCATCTCAGCGCCCGCCCTCCCAGCGCAAGAGCCCTTCACTAGAATCTCCCCTCCCTGCATCCCAAACCCGAGGAATAAGCCTGTCCCACCATCTATTGAGATAAGCCCACCTTTCATCTTCCTGCCTACCTGAACACCGGCGTCGCCATGGATGAGAACAGAGCCTCCAACCATGCCGCTCTTCATTCCTCTATACGGCGCCGCCAAGAAGTCCCCTGCGTTTCCATTGACCTCGATTTGACCTCCTTTCATCATCGCGCCAGCCCACGGACCTACATTCCCATTGACCTTTATACTCCCGCCCTCCATCTCTTGGCCTAAATAGAAACCCACGTTACCGTTGATGGTGATGCAGCCACCTGTCATCCCCTTTCCAATATACCTAAATTTTGTCAGCTCTCCTTTTATGGTGAGGTTTAAACCGTCGGTATTCGAGACGCAGTCTTCAACCTCCACATCAAATAAGTTGTCGAGCGTTGTCTTAGAGTTACCCTCCAACAGCTCTAACCCCCGAATCTCTTGAGGGTTCTTATCCTTCAGTTTATCAGGGGTTAGGGATTCAGCGTAAACTGGTACTCTTGGCGGTCGTTTAAGTGTGAGCTTTATTGATTTCAATCTAGTCGCCTCCTGTGTAGATCGGTGCGGAGCGTCCAATGTAGTCCTCGCTGATGAAGTAGTTGCTCATCTTAACCGTGTAGTAGTTGTCGAATTTTGATCTGAGATCAGATATTACAGACTCATATAGGTCCTTAGGAACCTTTGGCTTCACCCAATAGGTTCTTCCCTCAACCACGCGTACAACTTTCTCATCATTCACGACGAGTTCCCCATCCTTAAGTACGTACTTGGCATGTCGGAAAGCTCGTCTAACGATTCGGTAGTCTGTAGACGGATCTATGCGCTCTGGATTCAGAGAATACACCGCGATATCACCATCTGCCCCCTCGCCTAGGTGCCCCTTATTCTTTAGTCCAAGAATCTTAGCGGTTCCAGCTCTAGTCAATATGGCTATCTCTGAGAGGGTATACTCTCTATCAATGCCCGCGATCATGGTTCTCCTTCGAGCATTCCTCGGGACTTTGGACAACACTTTTTCCCTAGCCTTTTTGCTCATCAACCAAGAGATCACCCGCGGGTACTCGGTGAAGACCCCCGCGTTTGGGTGGTCAGTTGTCAAGAAGACCCTCCAAGGATCCTTCGCCAGCAAAGCCACCTCAAGGCCTACAGCCCATTGAACTGCGTTGACATAGTTCGACCGCCTATAAACGTATGGAACTACCCCGGCAGTCTCCTCAGCCTCCACATCGGCATTTGTCCATTTATTCCCGGTGATCAGGTATAGTTGATACTCGAACGGGGCGTCCGCTGTCATCGTAGTAGTGTCAGAAAATACTATCTGGCCGAGGTCTACTGAGACATGAGGATTACCATTGACATACTTCGCTATCTCATCGCCCCCAGATCCAATATTCAGCCAGTTAGTTCCAGTATAACCTTCAAACTGAATGTGAGTAAGATGAATTGCCGGTCTACCGTCAGAAAAATCTCGGACACAATCCATCGTCTCGATAGTAGTCTCATAGCTTCCAGGCTTACCGAGTCCGTTAGGGTGCACATGGATTGGGTGAGGAAGGTTCAGCATCTTATTGATTTGGCATAGTCCCCTGACTATCTCTCTAGGGGTTATGTTGAAGTGTGGGACTGGGTCATCTATGCTCTTGATACTGCCTCCCCAACCCCAACGCTCGCCTCCGCCAGGGTTCACAACTTTGATTGCGTAACCTTTAGTCGCCTCAAGGGTCCAGGCAACATAGGCTGCAGCCTCATCAATCTCCCCCCTAGACAGATACTCCATAACAAACCAGTTGTTCCCAAATAGGGGGAAGCATCCTTTATCTATTATCGGAATATCAGCCAACTCATCGTGAGTGTGCCGTGTCTTCAGAGGAGTAGTGGCAGGCTCAAAGACGGTTGTGTAGCCCATCTCAGCATATCTATAACCTGTAGTGAACACAGACGGTATAGAGTAGCCCACGCCCGAGCGGGTGAGACCGGCTTTCACTACAACATCGCGGTAGTGGTCTTCAGGTCGCATGATTCGTCCAGCATTAACCTTAGATCCTGCGATGTGAGAGTGAAGATCCACCCCCCCAGGCAGCACAATCATCCCTGAGGCGTCTATCACCTTAGCGCCGCTACTAACGCTCTCAACTATCTTACCGCCCTTTACGGCGATATCCATTTTCTCTCCATTTATGCCGTTAAGTGGATCGTAGACAATACCGCCACGAATGATGTATTCCAAGTTTCTTATACCCCCTTCAACTCTTTAACCCGCTTCAATAACTTCTGGAGGATTAATGTGTCAGGTAGACAGTTTGGCGGCGGCTCAACTATCTTCTTCGTGTAGAGTGGAACGCCGTCCATCCTGTAGATTGTCCCAGCACACTCAACCCCTAAGAAGGCTGTTGGGATCACTACATCAGCCAAGAGTGCGGTGGCCGTTAGGGAAGGATCAATTACGATTATAGGTATCTTGGAAAGATTTGCCACAGCGGGTTTGGGGAAGTTTGCCACAGGGTCTGAGGCGACGATGAGGGCAGCATCAGGCTCACCCCGCGCCAGAGAGTCAACGACGGAAGTCTCCCCGGGGTTATATCGAGGGTAGCCGTGGCTGAAGTCAACTGCGAAGGGGTAACCTGTCTGCCATGTGAAAACCTTGTTAGCGCCTGTAACGTTGTGATGACCTCTCATAGGCATCAATATGAACTTCGTCCTAGAGTTTAGATCATCCACAAGGGAGATGGCTGCTGTCACATTCTCAGATTTACCCTTCGACATAGTCAAGCCTAACCCGAAGAAGAGAGCACCGAACTGTGCATTAGCCATGAGATCCGCAAGCTCCTCGATCTTTGAGACTGGAACACCTGCCACCTTATCGACTTCAAACTCCTCATCCCGTATGGCCATCCTTAGGGCGGTGAGGAGCTCATAATCTCCACCTGGCTCTATCTTAACAAATTCATCCCCCACCTTCGATGTCGGCGTACTCCTAACGTCAACTACAACCACCTTCCTATCCTTGCGCCCAGATCTGAAACGCCCCTGCGCCAAGGTATACCTACTCATATGCCTAATGTGGCCACTGCCAGGGTTACATCCCCAATAGATTATAAGATCAGCCCTATGCTTTACTTGACCGAGCGTAGCGGAGACCTCTCCAACTTCCTGAACTGCCTCTATGCCGGGGCCATGACATACCGAAGAGGTGTTATCTATCAAACCTCCAACTAACTCCGCAAGCTCCAAGCCAACCTTTATCGTCTCGCATGAAGTGTTACTCCAACCGTAGAGTAGAGGATACTTGGCGGCGGCCAGAATGTGAGCAGCCCTTTCTATAGTATCATCCAGCTCGGCCTCGACCAGATCTCCACCGACTCGTAGGAGAGGGCTCAGGTTTCTCTCCTTTCGGCAGACGAGGAACTTTTCGTTGGCTATTGCGCACGCATACTTGGAGGCGATTATCTGCTGGTTCTCAGTTTGAATCTCAAGATCGTCACATACGCAACCACAGTATGTGCATACAACATCTTTATGGGTCTCCAACTTACCCCCTCCCATATGTAGCTTTCAGCAGATCTCTAAGGTCGAGAACTGGTTCTGTTGGGGCTGCCTCAACCTCAACCTCAACACCCTTAAAGTCAGGCATCCCACTACAGTAGGTTTCCGCCCCTATGAGCTGGTTGGCCCAAGCCCCAGTTGGGATGAAGATGATGCCTGGGTTTGGCTCTTTCATCTTGGAGACTTTTACTACGATCGATCCATACTTGGAAGTAACCCTCACATTCTGACCTGGTTCCACTCCCAAAGCTTTCATATCACGCTCATCCATCTCGCAGAGAGCCACACCATCCTTATACTCTCTTGAGAGTTTACCGTGCTCCTTGCCCTTCGCCTCGGCTACACTCACACCTGTAACTAAGATTAATCTCAACCGCGGCGTCCCCCAGAAGTTTAGAGCCATAATAATTTTTGAAGATTTAAAAATTTACCCTACCATTTAATCGGAGGCTGCTCCTTAAATGAGACCGAGTAAAGTGCATAATTAAATGCGCAATTAAAAAACTCCTAGGAGAGAAGCTTTGAGATGCTTAACGGCTTACCTTTCACCCCAGCTTTGTTAAAATAAACAGTCTCATCCCATCCTTTTCCCGTAGCCTCGTCCGGATGGAGCTCAACAGCACTCATAAGTTCACTCGCCCAAAAATGGAGGGGCACCTGAGTTATGCTTTAAGATTTCTCTTTACTCGTTTCTTTCTTCTTAGCTATAGCTTCAAGTTCCTCCGCCCTTGAGGGTGTGATCAGTCCCCTCTGTTTCAAGTCGACTATACACTTGTCTGCATATTGGCACCAAGTTACACAGGAAGGTGTAACTTCTCGGTGCAATATACGCCCACATTGTGGGCATTGAACCTCCGTTTCGCCGTTAAAGAATTCTACTTCACCGCCGCAGGAGGGGCATGTCCTTATTGTTAGTTGTGTAGGTTCGATTAGGTTCTTTATTCCTGGGCAATGTTTTAAGCTCAACACTGTCTCCTCAAGGTGCAGTCTTAGTTTTCCCTATTAATGCAGATGTTGGAGGCTTTAGGCTTTCCTATTACATACCCAAAAAGGTATGTGCTTGAAGGTTGGTAGCCCGGGGGAGATTTCCGCTCGAGTAGCCGAGTTTCGAACTCCCGTCGGCAGATCTCTCCTCCACCTCGCGGAGTAGATCCAGAGCCTGCTATGCTTAGTCGTGGTCTGGCCCTTTGACCGCTACACCACCGGGCTCCACACGTAGAATACCATCCAGAACAAAATAAATCTAACTTTAGTAGCCAAGCTCTGAAAAGTTGACAAAAATAAACCATACTCCGTGGGGCTAATTGCTCTAGAACCTGAGACCAGTCAGTATCGCTACCATAAGGGAGGCAGCAGTCAGATCTGCAGTTGTGCCAGGGTTATATCTGTTATCTTCTCTCAGGTTGATGTCGAAGATCTCGAGAGACCTTCGACCCTCCGCTGTCAAGAGCCCGCCAGCCGCCAGCACTTCCCCTGCTTTCTTAGAAACAACCTTCGCCGCTTCCAAGCCTAGCTTTCGCGCTATCAGAGTATCAGGCCGGTTAGAGAGTATCTTTAAGTAACAATGGACTGTCGCGATGTTGATGTCACCGGTCTGCTTGAAGACTTCCACTATGGTTGGATGACCGATTTGAAAGGTAACATTCATCTCCTCAACCCACTCCCTAGACACCTCATCCCATTCTGCACTTACCCTCATAACGTCGATCAGCCTTAGCCCCTTCAACTTGAGTTCCTCCTCAGCTGAGGAGTTTGCTACATCAGGGGCTGCTGCTCCCTCAACTACACCCAGTCCACCAGCCCCAGCGGAAGCCACGGCTCTATAAAACTCCACAGCATCCTCCACTGTGGTGAACTTCATCGCCAGAGTGGTACTTTGCCGGAGTGCCCTGGGGTCAGGGGATTTACCCTCCACTGCCGCCATGCCAGCCCCAGCTGCCAAAGGAACTATGAGGGCTGCTACCCCCAGAAGAGTGTTCCCCCCCTTATGCCACCTCCTCGCAGCTTCCACACAGCTATAAATAGCCGCTCCGAGGCCAATTTCACTCATCTGCCGCATACCCAGTCGTGCCTCAATCCCCCTGAGGGCTGCAGTCTTCAGACTCGGCCCCACTGCCACCCCACCGGCCAGAAAGTGTTCGAATCGTGTATCCCTGAAGTCGTGGAAGCGGTGAACGTTTCCCGGTTTTGGGTATCCGGCTACTTCCAATACTATTGCAAGTTGGCCTGCTATGGATATGTCTTCAGCTAACCTCTGCCTTGCCTCCTCGACTTTAAAGTTAAGATTCATTTCAACGTATACCCGCTGAATAATTGCTGATGTGTTATATTTCACTATGGTTGTCTGAGTTTTATGAAGTATAGAATACAGCAGTTCTCGTTGGCGGCGTATTTTTGGCGATGTGAGTTTTGAGATATGATCCGGCTTGTTGCCTGTAGCTTTTTATATTAAAAGTTGCCCAAAAAATGGGTGGTGGGAAATAGATATAAACATGTGTGATACATTTTTCTTAACCTTTGCGAGGCTGAATTGAGTATAGGAGCTAAAGGAGATAGGATGGCGGAAATCTGTCAGGTATGCGGTCTACCTAAAGACATATGCGTATGCGGTGAGATCAGTAAAGACCAACAGCGCATCAGAGTCCGGCTTGAGAAACGGAAGTGGAATAAACCCGCCACGATTATTGAGGGCATAGATGCTAAGAGTGTTGATCTGGGCAAGTTAGTTACCGAACTGAAAAGTTTCTGCGCCTGTGGCGGGACTGCAAAGAACAACCAAATCATGCTGCAAGGTGACCATAGGGAGAGAACTAAGGATAAACTTGTGCAGCTTGGGTTTTCTGAAAACAATATAGAAGTGCAGTAGCGGATACGACAATTACCAATAACTGTGAAGCGAAACACCTTGAAAATCCTGACTAGGTTAGTTTCTTCTCTAAAGATTATTAAAAGACAGACCAAGCCCACGAGAAGCCTGTGTCCACGCTGTGGAAGCACCAGCATCTCACTGTATGGTCCGTTAAGCCCCTGGTTGACCCCACCACAATATCTATGTAATGATTGCGGCTATATGGGTCCAATAGTCTTAGAGCCTAAAGAGAAGTGAGGTGCTATATATTATGGATGAGGGCAAATACAAAGTTGTAGTCAAAGTTCCGGAGAGACCCATTAAGGTTTCGAGGGAGAAGATGAGTGAGCTGAAGGGCGTTGTGAAAGGTGGTTTATTAAAGAGGATGAAGCAGGAGGCGGTTGATTGCCCTGTCAGGAATGAGACTGTAGCATTTATAGAGTGCTTCACATGCAACAACTTTATTAGGAGGGTTAAGGGCGAAGTGGATTGTCGAGGGAACGGGACATGAACATGTTGAACGGAAGACTGGAGATATTAAAAAGGCAAATAACAGTCATCAAATTTTAACACATTATAGCGGGTTGAAGGCTTAGTTGGTAATGTCTGACGCTATGCCGCTGTCCCAAAAGACTCTGGATAAGAGGGAGGACAAGGGTGAGATTAGAGAGTCTAAGGCTGTAGCGAAGACTAGTTCTGAGGATGTTGTGAAGCGACTTGTCGACGCAATAACAGTTATGAATGGCGAGTTGGAGCCTCTACTTGATGCTGAGCGTGGTTGCCGCTATCCAGAGGTTGAGAAGATACTTGGCAATTCGGAGGAAGCAGCTGCCTTCTTAGAGAGACTTGCAGCTGAAGGAGTCCTAGAGAGGAAGCTTACCTCTAAATCTTTAGGTTGCCCACACTGCCACTCCCCCAATATCGCCATCCTTACCTTTTGTCCTTACTGTAGATCCTATAACATCGAGAAGAGTCTTCTCCTGGAACATTTAAAGTGCGGCTACATAGGCACTGACAGCCAGTTTAGGAGAGAAGATAAGCTCATCTGCCCTAAATGTAACGCCCTCTTAGCTGAGGGGGGTAAGGATTACCGTAAGATAGGAGCTTGGTTTGAGTGCCATGAGTGTAGGAAGCGGTTCAGCGAACCCTCTACCCACGAACGGTGCCGAGGTTGCGGTGCCACATTCCAAATTAATGATGCTGACTTGGTTAGCTGTTACTCGTATACACTGGGCAAGGAAGCTACTCTCAGAACTCAGAGGCTCAAGACCATATTGCCGATATCTGCGTTCCTAAAGTCGGCGGGCTATTCTGTGGAGAACTCGGGGAGGATCCAAGGTAAGTCGGGGGTCAGCCACCAGTTTGATTTAGTTGCGACTAAGGGCGATGAGAAGTTGTTAGTCGATGTAGCATGCTCCGAAGTGGAGGTTGATATACAGCCGGTGATCACCATGTTTGCGAAAACTTATGACATAGCCCCACCCTCACGAGCCATACTTGTAGCGATGCCTAGTCTCAGTAATGCAGCTAAGCAGCTGGCCAACCTCTACCAGATCGCCTTTGTCGAGGGCAAGGATTCCGGGGAAGTTACTGCAAAACTGAGCGTGCTCCTAAATATAGGCGGCAGTAGCCCAAGAGAATAAAAGGCACTCTTTTGACCTTTGGAGTAGATTAAACCAACCCAAGCTGGGTTGATTATTACATCGTCTAATCTACGCATTGGACTCAACTTCTCGCGATTTGACATTGCCCCTCTTGAAGAGAAGAAGACGAGCAGAAAAGAAGGAGACCGTTACCCCTGCTAGTAAGAGACTAAAATAAGGAATAGAGAGAAAAAATAGTGTTTCAGTTTATTTGTTGGCTTTGAATGAGTACTGGGCTGCCGTTACCGGGATACCGTCGTAAGTTGAGGCGTCTTGGATGTTAATTAGGTAGGTGTTCCCCTTAGCCAAAGAGCCC
>JAVZMI010000012.1 GCA_038883335.1 Candidatus Bathyarchaeia archaeon | reverse complement strand
CTACATGATTCTCAGGGAGGACCCTAAGAAACACATAAGCTTCCAGCCGGAGAGGATCACTCAACTTCTCGACGAGTTTGAGAGAGCTGAGCGGATATACTATAAGGTCGATGAAGCGGCCAGCCGAGATGAAGCACAAAACGTGGAGACCATCTACCCGCTGTGCATACCAAATGAGCCACCAAGCCTCATGCCGGTGAGACTGCCCTACAGGTTCGCCGTAATCCTCTCCCAACTCGCGCCATTATTGGGAGAAGAGAAGATTTTGAAGAAGGCGATTCAGGTTTCGGCGAGGTTGGGTGGGCGGCCTTTAACGAAGCTTGAGGTGGAACTTGTCAAAGGGAGACTGAAGAAGGCAGCTTACTGGGTTAATAACTATGCTCCAGAAGAGGTAAAAATTCAGATACCGGAGGTTTTAAGCTCGGAACTGAAATCGCAGCTTGGAGATGCTGAGAAGAAAGCTCTGAGAACAGTTTTAGAGATGTTTAGGAGTAGAGAGTGGGACGAGAAAGATCTTCAATATGAAATCTTTGAGGTGGGCAGACGTTTTGGAGTTGGAGCTAAAATCTTTGAGACGCTCTACCTGATCTTCCTTGGAAAGAGATACGGCCCAAGGCTGGCGCCATTCCTTTTATCCCTAGAGAAGAATTTTGTAATTAGGCGTCTAGAAGAGGCGATAGGAGACGGAAGGGTTCTCTATACATGAAGTATACAGTATTATGACGTATATAATATATTAAATATTTAAATTAGAGAATTGCAAGATCTATTCCACATTCACACCTTATGGGTGGTTCTAATTGACTGACGAACCCATTACCGCCGCTGAAAGAGATGCAAAAATGTTTGGGGAGACTACCGCGTTAGGGGAAGAGCACGCCGCCAAACTTTTGGAAGAGGCCAAGGCGGCTGAGAAGTTCCCAGTGGACATAGGCATCCAGTACAGCGGCGAGAGGATCAGAGCCCCTGAAACCTATGTCTCCCTCGGTGGAGATGGGGTCCCATACAAGTTTGAACTAGTTCAAGTGAAACCTATTAATGAGGTCGAGGATGAAAGTGTGGTAGTTGTGGGTCCAGACCTCCAGCAGATGCAGGAGGGAGGAAAGTACCCTATAGGCATCCTCGTTAAGGTTGCTGGTGCTAATGTGGAGAAAGATCAGGAGGGTGTCATAGAGCGGCGTATTCATGAATGCACCAGCTTCATAGAGGGTATGATGCACCTGAACCAGAGGAATACCATATTCCTTAGAGTGAGCAAGAAAGCTTACAGGAAAGGGCTCAACTCGCTCAAAATCTACGGGCGGATCCTCATAAAACTGCTGAAAGCACAACTTCCCTTCCTAGAGAAGATACAGGTAACCATTCTAACGGATGAGGAGAAAGTTAAAGAGGGGCTCGCCAAGGCTAAGGAGGTATATAGGGAGAGGGATGATAGAGCTAGAGCTCTATCCGATGAAGAGGCCCCTGAGTTTTACAGCTGCCTTCTCTGCCAATCTTTTGCCCCCAATAACGTATGCGTGATCACCCCCGACAGGTTCTCTCCTTGCGGGGCTACTAGCTGGTTTGACGCCAAAGTTGCCTGCCAGATCGATCCTAAGGGACCAAACACAAGAATTGAGAAAGGAAGATGCCTGGACCCTATTGCAGGTGAGTGGGAAGGCGTCAACAAGTTCGCTTATGAACGTTCAAACCAGACCATAAGTAGAGTCTTCCTTCACAGTGCATTTGATTATCCGCACACGGTGTGCGGCTGCTTCGAATCCATTGTCTTCTACATCCCTGAGGTCGATGGAATGGGCATCGTTCCACGAGACTTTAAGGAGGTATGCGTCAATGGGTTGACGTTCTCTTCCATGGCGAACGTCACTGGGGGAGGAGTCCAAAGCCCAGGGTTCATAGGGGTCTCAACCGGCTATCTACGCTCTAGAAAGTTCATCCAGCGTGATGGAGGATGGGACCGTGTGGTTTGGATGCCGAGCATCTTGAAAGATAGACTGAAAGATTTCCCCGACGATATTCCACCTAACAAACTTGAAAAGATTGCTACAGAGAAGGATGCAAATAATATCGACGCTTTGAAAGAATTCTTAACCAAGGTAAGTCATCCAGTGGTAGAAAGGTGGAAAGAGAAGGTTACACCGCTAGTAGTGGAAGCTAAAGAGGCGGTTAAGGTTCCAGAATTAGAGGTGCCCACACAGGTGATTGTCGGGGCGCCGGCGGAAGTCGCTGGGGGCGGTTTCAAGGTAATTTTGAAGAACGTCACCATAGTGGCTGAGAAACTTATAGTCAAAAAGGCGAACGGCAAATAGGGTGAATACCTAAATGATAGAGGGAGAAGCTAAGAAGAAAGCCCAGCTTAGTGACAAAGATAACACACATATCTCTATCTCTGAACTTCTGGGCAAATACATTGGCAGGGAACTGGAGTTTCAAAATGTGAAGATTACGGCTAATGAGATCCATTTAATATTTCAACCATTCACACGGCTACCTCCAGCCCAAGTTCCCAAAAAACCCAGTGTTAAAGAGATTTCGGCGCTGCCAAGGTTGGAGTTCGAACCACCAGTGCATAAGTACCCCGGAAAGATAGTTGAGGTGAGGATAGGAGCATCGAAGTCGGAGGGGGGCACGCGCGGTAGCACAGTTAAGTTAGGTGGCCAGCAGGTACTGCATTTCTGCAGCTTTGAGGGGGTTCTCCCCAATGGTCCAGTAATATCCTTGGACCTCTTCGACGCGCCTGTCCCCTTGCCTAAACCGGTTAAAGAAAATCTGAAGGAGGTTTTAGAGGATCCAGCTGAGTGGGCTAAGCTCTATGTGGAGAAGTGGGGAGCTAGGATGGTCTCACTTCACCTTGTAAGCACAGACCCTTTCGTCAAAGACCGCAGCCCGAGTGAGGCAGCTAAGACCGTGGAGGATGTGCTCCAAGCGGTGGATGTGCCCATCTTGGTTGGAGGCTCAGGGAACCCAGAGAAAGACCCAGCAGTCTTCGAGAAGGTCTGTGAGGTAGCTGAGGGTGAAAGAATCCTAATCAATTCCGCAACCTTAGACAATGATTATAAGCGGATAGGGAGGGCTGTAAAGAGGCACGGACACGCAGTAGTAGCCTTCTCCGCGATGGATGTCAACAACGCGAAGCAGCTCAACAAGAAGCTACTTGACCCTGAAGTTGGATTGTCTAGGGAAGACATAGTGATGGACCCAAACACTGGCGCCCTAGGCTATGGCTTAGAGTATGGTTTCACCGTCTTCGAGAGGCTAAGGCTAGCAGCCCTGAATGGCGATAAAGACTGTAACATGCCAATTATGTCAGGCTCAACCAACGCTTGGGGAGCTAGAGAGTCCTATAAGAAGAAACCTGAACTGGGACCCGTCGAACTCAGAGGACCTCTCTGGGAGACGGTAACCGCTCTCACGATGCTTCTAGCCGGGGCAGATCTGATCTTACTCATGCATCCCCTGTCTTACAAGACCCTTAACACTATAATTGACTCGATGATGAGCCTCAAACAGACAGAACCACTCCCCTACAAGGAATGGGTCTCCATGAAAGGCTAAGGTATGGGAGGGCGACGTATATGCCTAAGCGGATTGGCACAATTGACGTCTATAATTTGCTACCCCAGACTAATTGTAGAAAATGTGGGGAAGCTACCTGCATGGCGTTCGCAGCTAAGCTCCTGGAGCGTTCAGTTAAAATTCAAGACTGCCCACCCCTCTTTGAGGAACAGAATAAAGAGAAGCTTAACAGTTTGAAGAAACTTCTCGCCCCACCTGTGAGGGAGGTTGTGATCGGTGTTGGAGATAAAGCCGTTAAGATAGGTGGCGAGGAAGTATTATACCGCCACGAACTAGCTTTTTTCAACAAGACTGCTCTAGCTGTGACTGTTCACGACCTTATGACAGAAGATCAACTCATCAAGAGAGTTAAGGAGATAGAGAGCTTCCAGGTGACAAGACTTGCACATCCCATAGGTCTTGACCTGATAGCTGTAAGGTCCGTTTCCAACGATCCAACCCACTACGGAGAGGTTGTTGAGAAGATTACGAAAGCCACAGATATGCCCTTAATCCTCTGCTCTTTTAACCCCGACGCCTTGGATGGAGCATTAAAGGTGGCTGGGAAGAGACGACCTTTAATATACGCAGCCACAGAGGAGAACTGGCGGGAGGTAGGTAAACTTGCCCTCCAATATGATGCTCCAGTAGCAGTCGTGGCTCCCTACGATCTGAACACCCTCAAATCGGTGGTACGGGGTTTAAGGGAAATGGGCCTCCAGGAACTAGTTCTTGACCCCGGGGTGAACCCGGATGGAGGCTTCCAAGAGACACTGAGCAGGTATATAGCCATAAGGAGGGCTGCCATCGAGAGGGGGGATCCAGACTTCGGGTTCCCCCTGCTTAGCGTCCCGGCGGCAACATGGCTCAAACCTGAAAGCGACCCTACGATGACTGCCTTCAAGGAGTTTACTTTGGCTTCCGCATTAATAGTCAAGTATGCAGATCTCGAGATCCTCCACACTCTCGAGACGTGGGGGCTACTTCCACTCCTCACGCTCCGGGAGAACATCTACACCGACCCTAGGAAGCCTGTGGCTGTCTCCCCAGGGTTAAGGGAGATCGGTAAGCCTGACTGGAATGCCCCACTTTTGGTAACCGCAAACTTCGCTCTAACCTACTTCACAGTCGAGTCTGACCTCCAGTCATCCGGAGTGAACTGTCACCTTATTGTGATAGATACCGGAGGTTTGGGGGTGGAGGTCGCAGTGGCTGGGAGGCAGTTCACAGCTGAGAAGATAGCTGAGATGTTGAAGACTAGCAATGTGGAAGGAAAGATTAGGCATCGAAGACTTCTGATCCCAGGCCTCGCCGCTAGGCTGAAGGGGGACATCGAAGATGCAACCAACTGGGATGTCCTAGTGGGCCCCAAGGACTCTGCAGATGTTAAGACTTTTCTTGATAAGCAATGGGGTAAGGAGGGGACGACGACTTAATTCTCCTCATCTCACCTTTCTCTCTTACCTTCTATAAACTCGCGAAACCACCTTAGCGCCTCATCGGTTTTGCCTTTGACAGGCGCGCGCTTATAGCCGTAGGCGCAGAGGCTTATGAGCGGACCGCCTATCCTCCTCTCGAGAGCTACTTTAACCCCCCTTATAGAGTCGAAGAGCACTGAACAGCAGTTAGGGGCGTCAGCGGTACGGAGGTATATATCAATCTCGAAGGGTGCGCCCAAAAAATATCTACCTTCGATCCAGTAGTAGCTTACACGTGAATTCTTGAGGAAGTCAACATAGTCGGTTGTTCCTGCGACGATCTCAGCGTTGTAGGGCAGTATACTCTCAATGGCATCCGTCTTTACTGCCCTCTTTAAAGCCCTTCTCGACGGTTCCAAGGTGTTATAGGTCTCGAGGCTACCTCCCACATCCAACTGGTAGGTGTGCATGACCTTTACACCCCTCTCCACTAAGAACTCAAGGAGCTTCTTATGGAGTACAGTCCCGCCTATCTGGCTCATGAGGTCGTCACCAACGAGTGGGAGACCAGCCTCTTCGAATCTTCTTGCATATCGAGGATCACAGGCTATCGCTGTGGGGGTCGCATTTATGAACCCACACCCAGCCTTTAGGGACGCTTCAGCGTAGAACCTCGAGGCTTCCTCGGCTCCAGCAGGCAGGAGGTTGACCAGAACTTCCGTGCGGCTTTCCTTTAAAACGCTCACCACGTCGGCCTCGGGCTCATCAGAGAGGAGTATCGCACCAGCCAACATACCAGTGGCACCATCTAATACAGGCCCCTTCACCACTCTGACACCTGCATATGGAACCTCGCAGACTTTATCGTAATTATTAGGCGCTGCGAAGATTGCCTCGCTCAAATCTCTGCCTACCTTTCGTTTGTCAATGTCGAAGGCAGCGACCAGCTCTATGTCACCAAGCTTATATCCTCTTATGTCGGGGTTTGGTATACCCTCAAGTGAGTTACCTGCAAGGGCGTAATAGTGAACCGCTTGTGTGAACGCAGAGCAACAGTTTCCTACACCTACAACCGCAGTACGTATTTTCTTGCCCATTGTAGCACACCGCTCCATACTCAAAGATAGACTAATGAATAGTTATAATTGTTATAATTTTGTTATATATCAGTAACCTAAGGTTAGGGTACCGGGCTCCTTTCGTGAGACTCGTATGGTCACGTTTCAATCGAAGCCTAACTATGTAGGGCGTGGGGATATCTATTGGTGGTGGACTTAAACCTTCTAGGCGCGAAGGTCTACCTCCCTTGGGGGCTCTTCGATGGGGGCGTCTCCATCGATGAAGGCAGAATAGTGAAGGTTGGGAAGGAGGCACACCTGCCGGAAAGTTCACGAGTTGAGAACCTTAATGGTTTGGTGCTGCTTCCAGGACTTATAGACGCTCACGTCCACCTTAGAGACCTTGAACTTGCCTTTAAGGAAGACTTCCACACTGGAACTTGTGCAGCGGCAGCAGGAGGCTTCACAACAGTTCTGGATATGCCAAACACCAAACCGATGACTGATTCGAGGGAACATCTCAAGGAGAAGATGGCGACCGCCAGTAGCAAGATAATTGTAAACGTCGGATTCTACGCCTCATTCCCCGCTGATCTTAGGTTGATGACCGATTTGGCAGTTGAAGGGGCTATTGCCTTTAAAGGCCACCTGCATAAGGATTGGTCAAAGCTTGACCTGAGTAGCGGAGAAGTCCTATCAGCGGTAGCCTCTGAGGCTACACGGCTTGGTAAAGTGGTCGCTTTTCACGCAGAGGACAAGGCGACGGTTAAATCTATGGAGGAGAGGCTGAAGGCGGAGGGCAGGCGAAACCCTGAGGATTATCTAGCAGCTCACAGCGTTGAGGCCGAGGTTAAAGCTGTAACTCATATCCTAAGATCCATAAGTAGGAGAGTTCGAGTGCACATATGCCATGTAAGCTCGACGTCATCCCTTGAGTTGGTCATGGATGCGCGAGTGAGAGGATTCAAAGTCACTTGTGAGGTAACGCCACACCATCTTTTCCTAACTGACGCTACCCTCAAAAGGCTTCGAGGCTTCGCTTTGACGGCGCCTCCTGTGAGAAACACAGAAGAGGCGCAAGGTCTCTGGAGGGCTTTGCAATCTGGATCCGTCGACATATTAGTCTCCGACCATGCACCACACACTCTGGAGGATAAAAACCACCCCGACATCTGGGAGATCTCACCAGGCATCCCCGGACTTGAGACGACGCTACCCCTCCTCCTCACAAAGATTAGGCAAGGAGAATTCACATTAGCTGATCTCGTAAGGACACTTGCTCAGAGACCAGCAGAAATATTCAAGCTGGAGCGGAAAGGTAAAATTTGGCAAGGCTATGACGCCGACTTAACAGCCATCGACACCACTAGAGAACATAAAATCGACACGGCGAGCTTCTACTCCAAGGCCAAGTTCTCACCTTTCGAAGGTTGGAAGGCAGAAGGTAAGGCAGTCAGGACCTACGTCGCTGGGAAACTAGTCATGGAGGATGGGGCTATCCTAGGCAAGGGGGGTGTCGGGAGCATATTGAAAGGTGGAACTCTACATACACCAGGTGGGTTTGTATGAAGTTCTTGGCTGACGGGATGTTAGGCAGGTTTACCAGGTGGCTTCGGTTACTAGGTTACGACGTAGTCTATGAACCTGACACTACAGATGAGACTCTCATTAATACAGCAAAGGAAGATGGGCGAATACTCCTAACCTCTGACCTCGACCTTTATAGGCGGGCTGTAGGCAGAGGAGTAGAAGCATACTTTGTAGATGTTGGCGAGGAGGAGGCAATAAAGCTCTCAAGGTTCTCAAAGCGATTCGGAGCTAGTCTTAGGGTAAGGGTAGAGTCCTCCAGATGCCCAACATGCAACTCTCTCTTAAAAAGAGTTGAATGGAGCGCAGTTAAGGATAAGATTCCTCAGGAGACATTGAAGCGCTACAGGGAATTTTGGACTTGCACTAACGGTAAGTGTGGGAAGGTATACTGGCAGGGGAGCCATTGGAGGATGATAGATCAAACCTTAAAGGCTGCACGCTCATACTTAGAGAATGTTTAGGCGGTGGAGAAGTTGAATTTTACACTCACAGACGAGGAGGGAGCACTCCTAGTGAGGCTTGCTAGGGCGGCGATAACCGAATACCTCCTAAACAAAAGGAGGCTGAAGCCTCCGGGAGATGTACCCAACAAGTTGAAGACTGAGTGTGGAGTCTTTGTCACCCTTAACAAGATCACAGACGAAGGTATGGAGCTGAGGGGTTGTATAGGCTACCCAGAAGCTATTTTACCCCTTGCAGAGGCAACCATAGACTCCGCTTTCAATGCGGCCTTCCGCGATCCGAGGTTCCACCCACTCACGGTTGAAGAGCTAGATCGAATCTTGGTGGAGGTAAGTGTCCTGACGCCTTTGCAACTCATAGAAGCGAAGAACCCTAAAGATTACCCACGCCAAGTGAGGATCGGTGAGGATGGTTTGGTGGTTGAGAGAGGAGGATTCAGGGGGCTTCTCTTACCTCAGGTTCCTGTGGAGTGGCGGTGGGATGAGGAGGAATTCTTGTCTAACTGCTGTATGAAGGCAGGTCTAACTCCGGACTCATGGCTTCTAAACGGCACTAAGGTTTACAAGTTCC
Source organism: Candidatus Bathyarchaeia archaeon (assembly GCA_038883335.1). Classification (NCBI taxonomy): domain Archaea; kingdom Thermoproteati; phylum Candidatus Bathyarchaeota; class Bathyarchaeia (SeqCode); species Bathyarchaeia archaeon. Next base: position 24,482 of record JAVZMI010000012.1, on the reverse strand, counting down.
AAGCCATAATTTTCATGGAGGAGACGCCCAAAGGGGCTGTCAAGAGGGTGAGCCTTCGGTAGGGGTGGTGCTTGAGGCTAAGGGGTGATAGGTTATCTCGAAGGAACCTCCAGAATGCCAGCAGCTCAGAGTCTACTTTGCACCTTGCGGAATCGGACTCGGCCACGCGGGGCGCTGTATCGAGGTCGCCAAAAGGTTAGATAGAGGTGGCTGTGAGACCCTCTTCTCAACCTATGCGGATGCTGTAGACTATGTGAGAAGTGCAGGTTTCAGAGCCGTCTTATCTCCAAGCCTCCAGTATTGGAATTGGCCGGATGGGGCGGTTGACCCTTGGCGTTCATTCCGGTGGTTCATGGTGAGAAACCTCATATTCTTTGGCAGGCAGGTAGTCTCTGAGATTGCGCATATTGCATCGTTTAATCCTGATGTTATTGTTTCAGACACCCGTCTATCCTCCATAATAGCTGGGAAGATGCTCGGCAAGCCAGTTCTCACGATACTTAACCAATTATATATTATCGCCCCAGGCTTCGTCCACCACCGGTTTGTGTCAAACCTTGCCAAGGCTTTCTGCCTTGGAGTGGTAGCTTCTCTCTGGGGTCTGAGCGACACAATCATAGTTCCAGACTTTCCACCACCATATACAATTGCGGCACAAAACATGCTTATCCCGAAAATATACCGGGAAAAGGTAAAGTTCATCGGCCCAATCCTTCCAGTCAGGTATGAGGAGCTACCTGAAGTTGGTGAGATCCGTAAGAAGTTTGGACTTGACGACAGACCTCTCATCTACGCCGCCCTAAGCGGCCCACGCTCGGAGAGAAGGTGGTTTGGGGAGAAGCTTCTGAAGGCATTCAAAAAGTTCCCAGACCGCTACCAAGTGGTAGTATCTCTGGGGGACTTGGGTAATTCGCACAACGCTAACAACAGCCATTATGGAGAGAACGTTAAGGTTTACAATTGGCTGCCACAGCGGTTCGAGATGCTGAAAGCCAGCGACATCGTTGTGGGGAGAGGCGGCCACACTACTACTGTCCAGAGTTTAGCTTATGGGAAGCCTCTAATTCTGATCCCAACCCAAGAGCAGACTGAGCAAATCGGGAATGCTAAAACAGCGTTGATGCTTGGTGTAGCCGAGGTGCTTGACCAGAGAAGGATATCGGCAGAGATCCTACTCAACGCGTCCGATAGACTCCTCAACTCTAAAGATTATTCTACTAAGGCTAGGGAGTTTAGGGAGACAGCGCTCAAGACCAACGCCATCGAGGACCTAACGAGTAGAATTGTGGCATACGCTGGTTCCCGTTAGCGTTATACATTCGAGAAGAGTGTTCAAGCTTTATATTGGAGCTTTTGGCAGTCTCATAAATGCAAACAGGTAATTACTGAATGAATGCAAGGGTTTGAAACATTGGCCGAGGATGTCACTCTTCCTTTTATGGAGAAAGTTTGGCCTACGAGAAGGTACCTAGAGTTTTATGAGAGATCTCTCAAGGACATTGAAGCTTTCTGGGATGCTGAAGCCAGAAAAATTGAATGGTTTAGAACTTGGGATAGGGTCTTAGACTGGGATCCACCTTTCGCTAAATGGTTTGTTGGAGGTAAGCTCAACGCTTCCTATGTTTGCCTAGACATCCATATGAAAAGCTGGCGGAGAAATAAGGTTGCACTATACTGGGAAGGCGAACCTGGTGATACACATACTCTGAGCTATACAGAACTCTACAGGGAAGTCAATAAGGTCGCCTCAGCCCTAAGGAGACTTGGTGTTAGAAAAGGTGACACGGTAGCCCTATACCTCCCCATGATACCTGAACTTCCCATCTTCATGCTCGCCTGCGCTAGGATTGGAGCACCTCACACGGTTATATTCTCAGGTTTCAGTAGCGCAGCCATAGCTGACAGGGTTAACGACGTTCAGGCTAAACTCGTCGTAACAGCCGACGGAGGCTATAGGCGAGGTAAGATTATACCCCTAAAGAAGATTGTCGATGAGGCATTAAAAACAACTATGACTGTTGAGAGGGTCATAGTTGTTAAGAGGACTGGCTCCGATGTTCACATGGAGGAAGGAAGGGACCTGTGGCTTCACGACCTACTTCAGGCGGCGGAGAGTCACGTCAAGCCTGAGCCTGTAGAATCCAACGACCCTCTATATATATTATACACTTCAGGAACTACAGGTAAGCCTAAAGGCATAGTCCATGGCACTGGCGGCTACATCGTCTTCAACCACTCAATGTACCGGTGGGTCTTCGACATCAGGGAAGATAGCATCTACTGGTGCACCGCCGATGTGGGGTGGGTTACAGGCCACAGCTCCATAGTCTACGCTCCCCTGACTCATGGAGCCTCGATCGTAATTTATGAGGGAGCACCTGACTACCCGGCCCCAGACCGCTGGTGGTCCATAATTGAAAAGTATGGCGTAACTATTTTTTACACAAGCCCCACAGCCGTGAGGATGTTTATGCGGTTTGGGGATGAATGGGTCGATAGGCATGACCTAGGAAGCCTCCAAGTTCTTGGAAGTGTCGGAGAGCCAATAAACCCGGAAGCTTGGCGTTGGTACTTCGAAAAAATTGGAAAGGGACGGTGCCCAATAGTCGACACTTGGTGGCAGACGGAAACTGGGGGAGTGATGATCTCTCCAAGCCCAGGCATATGGCTCGTACCTCTGAAGCCAGGCTCCGCGTCCTACCCGCTTCCAGGCATCGATGCCGACATCGTGGATCAAGACGGAAAATCTTGTCCTCCCAAGGTCAGAGGCTACCTTGTGATAAGGAGACCTTGGCCTGGGATGCTAATAACGATTCACAACGACCCCGAAAGGTACAAGTCGACATATTGGTCGAGATTTCCAGGTCTCTACTTCGCCGGTGACTACGCTATGAAGGATGAGGAGGGATACTTCTGGCTGCTTGGCAGAGCAGACGAAGTTCTGAAAATCGCTGGGCACAGGATTGGAACAGCGGAAGTTGAAAGCGCCATTGTGAGACATCCAGCTATAGCTGAAGCTGCCGTGATAGGAAAACCTGATCCTATTAAGGGCGAGACGATTCTTATCTTCGCTGTACTTAAGGAAGGCTTCGAGGCTTCTAACGAGCTAGTGGACGAGGTTAGGGAGCATCTACGTAAGACCATAGGGCCAATCATAAATCCTGAGGCCGTATACTTTTCAAATACTTTACCGAAGACCAGGAGTGGAAAAATTATGCGGAGAGTTATTAAAGCTGTAGCGTTGAATATGCCCATCGGAGACTTGAGTACTCTTGAAGATGAAGCTTCCGTCGAAGAGCTTAGGAGAGCTTACGAGGAGCTCAGGAGGGCTTTGAGCAAATAGAAGTGAGCTACACCCTTAAGGCGCCCCGCTTATCTCAACCACTCTCCTACGCTCTACCGCCTCGTAGACCTTGCTACGGAGCCCCAACCTTGCCTCCAATGACTTTATCCGCTCTAAATTCATACCCAGAGTTTCTGTACACGTAACGCCTTCTATTACACCGCCACTCGACATTAAATCAGTTGGCAACTGAAGTACGCCTATGAGCCTAGAGACCTCTTCACCACTTAGAGCAATCAGGGGGCAGTATATGGGTACATCTGCGCTCTCCCTCAGGCTGAGAAACAGCTCTGGATGATAACCTCTCTCGGGGTGAGGCCTATATCCTGCCACTATACCCTCACCACCTATCAGGCGGCATATACCAGACGCGGCTGCGTGCGACGCACGTGCATATAGGACTTTAAATGTTGCGCAATTTGCTGCAATGCTGTGGATAACATCCACAACCCCATCAAATGGTATAAACAGTAATTCCAGCCTTCCAACTGGAACAAACTCTCGGAGACTTTCTGCAAGAACTATAGCCTCATCGCGGCATCTAAGGTCTGGAGAGTTCTGCAACTCAAGATATACCGGGATGACTTCGACGCCCCTTTTCATCATTAACCATGCGGCTAGAGCACTATAGACATTGCAGGTCAAGAGAGCCACAGCCTTTCCCTGGCTTCCATAGGGTAACCCCCCTAAACCTTCATAGAACTGGCTGTAGATGTAAGCAGACTTCTCTCTAGCCTCTACATAGATCGTCTTATCCGGATTTTTGAGGTCAACTCTCAGACCTCTCTCGCGTCCCAAATGGTCAAGCACCGCGGACCCGATTCTCACCTCTAGATCTTTGCTGGTGTAGGGGTGTACCCCGACTCTCCTAGCATCGACAGCAAAACTTTCACCTATGGTTAGGGTGGATTCCGCCAGCTTCAACGCCGCTTCTACTATAGCATCCATCTCGATGGTTGTCTTACAGGCAGGTGCAGAATACTCTACACCAAAGATGTGGCTTGCCGCTTTGGCAGCTGCGTAGGGCTCTCCGCTACAGATGTAGATCCTCCCCCTCTCTTTTCTTATAGACTCGAATGGAACTTCCCGCTTTCTCAGTGCTGCTCTGAGGTGTCGTAGTAGCATGTCCTCCAGCTTAGCTCTCACTGGCTTGCTCTTTAATCCAATCTCAGAATAGGCGACAATCGCGACATTACAATGTTTGGTGCTCATTTATCATTAGCCTACATCCAATTCTTAAGCTCAAGTCTCGCCAAATTAGATAACCTAATTTAAGTTTTCTCGGCAATAGCATGATGCACCCCTGGGAAAAGCGAGGACAAACACGGCTTGGGAAAAATTGGCATTTAGCAGACTTTCCCAGGGGCAAATATATGTAAGCCGTATTAATAGATAAAGTTAAGAGTTGGATGAAACTAAACCTAAGATACACGGTTAACGCCTGTTCGATGCCGAGGAAACTTGTATAGTTCTCTTTAGGCGGTGAAAAGGGGCTAAATTAAGGTTTTCTGTTTTTCGTGCGAAAACAGGTTTGAAACTCTCACGCCTATGAGCCGTACTTTTCTTTCAGCTCTCAGATATGGCTGTATAAGTTCATGCGCCACTTTCAGCAAGTCTGCAAGCCGGTTTGTCTGGAATAGTAGAGTCTTGGTGTGGGTGTGAGTCTCAAAATCTTCATACCTGACCGTCACGGTAACAGTCTTGAACAATAGGTTCTGATCCTTAGTCTCTGTGTGAACTTCCTCGCAGAGCTTATCTAATGTGGAAAATATGAAGTGGAAGTCGGATGTGTCTTCTTCAAACGTTACGTATCTCCCAATGGACTTGGATATACCCCGTTCCTCTACCTCGCTCTGATCTATCCCCCGTGCTGAGAGATACAGTTGAGTACCGACCACACCGAACTTATCTACGAGCAGTGAAGGGTCGCACCGTTTCAGGTCACCTACAGTCTTGATGCCGAGCCCGTTGAGCTTACGCTCTGTCTTCTTACCTACCCACAAAAGTTTGCCGACTGGTAATGGGGCGAGAAAAGATTGAACATCTTCCTCCTCAACAACGGTTAGACCGTCAGGCTTCTTGAAGTCGCTGGCTATCTTAGCTACAAGCTTGTTAGGCCCGATTCCAATTGAACACGTTAGCCCCTCCTTTTCGTAGATTTCTCTCTTAATCTCTTGGGCAAGCCTCTTAGCGTCCTCGTATGTTCTGACACGCGTGCTTACATCTAAGAATGCCTCATCTAAACCCCACTGCTCAAGCTTTTCAGCGTATCCTCGGAGGATCTCCATTATTCTGGAAGAGACCTCAGCGTAGAGGCGATAGTTGACTGGTAAGTAGACTGCGTGGGGACAAAGTCTCCATGCGGCGGTAATAGGCATACCTGAACTTACGCCACATTTCCGGGCTTCATAATTACATGCACTAACCACCCCTCTCCCTTTCCCACCCTTTGGGTCAGCGCCAATAACAACAGGCTTGCCCCTGATTTCCGGATGTTCTCTCTCTTCAACTGCAGCAAAGAACTGGTCCATATCAATGTGTAAAATTATTCTACTCCTGACTGTGTCCATCTACCAGTTATTTCTCCTTCATCCGTTTGTAAACTACAAACTATGTCTTTTTAACTCATATAACGCAGGGTGCGAGTTATAACCAAATCTTTTAAAGCTACCCTCACATTTTTTTTGTCAATTAACTTGGGAACAGGATGCGGGTGGAGGGAATGACACTTCCATTAGAGTCGGCGGAGCAGACTAGGAGGAGACTCCTTGAGGTATGCCAAGAGCATATGAGAAAAGTTCTCGAAACCTTCCGGGAAGTCTGCCTGATGATATCTGCCTACGGCGACAGGAACGACCCCCTCGTAGTTCAACATTACAAGAACGTGAGTAAGTGCGAGGAGGAGGCCTCGGAGATTAAGAAGACCTTGATGAGGGAGGTAGCGGAGGTAGGCATGGTGCTCCTCAGCCGCGAGGACTTTATCCGCCTCTCATCTGAAACAAACACGATCGCCGATTATTGTGGCGGTATCTCCTTTAGATTGATGGAGCTTTCCAACCGGAAGTGGTACGTTAGCAACGATGTCGCTAAAGATATCGGAAGCCTCGCAGAGGCTTCACTGAATTGTGTGGGAAGACTAAGAGAGACTATCCTCTCGTTGATTTACGGGGGGGAGAAGACCCTTGAGGTAGCCAAGAATGTTGAGTCGGCTGAGAGGATTGTGGACGACATTTATAGGAAGGTTGACCTCAAGATCATAACCAGCAAGATGGAGCTACCTCTCATACTAATGTTGCGGGATGTCGCTAACTTCCTTGAAGAAATAGCGGATATGAGCGAGACAGCCAACGACACCGCGAAGATACTGGCTATAACCCTCTGAGCTTGTAGTGGTTATGAAGGCTGAGAAGATACAAGCTGAGTTGGTGGAGAACCGACTGGTTGTCTGGGATCCAAAAGAAGGGACTGAACTATATGGTGTAGGGTATTACGGGAAGCCCCTAGGCATACCGAAGCCTAAGGTCATCGACTTCAAGGTTCCTCTCCTCCTAGATCTTATGGAGGGGCTATACCTCTTCGAAAAAGGAAAGTTAATCATCTTTGAGAAAGGAAAGAGAGTATCTAAAAAAGAGTTAATCAAGAAAGCAGGGCAGATATATGAGGAGTTCCCACTGAAGTACGCCGTATACCGGGATCTTAGAGAGAAGAACCTTATAGTGCAACCTGGGATAAAATTCGGCTGCGACTTTGCGGTCTATGAGCAGGGACCGGGGATCGACCACGCCCCTTTCCTCGTTCAGGTTAAGCGGCGAGGAGATAAGATGGATGCTGTAGAGATTGTGAGAGCTGGGCGCCTTGCCACAACCGTCCGTAAACGCTTCCTCATCGCTATACCTAACCGCAAGAAGGGAGTAACCTATCTAATCTTCAAATGGTGGAAAGCGTAACCCAGACACAAATATTGCCTTGTAAAATTTTTTAAGCCCCTAAGAGAAGATTGCATAGATAAAGTTACTACTTCTAATGTTTTTATATCTCATATGTAGGTTAGCTTGGTGAGGGTAGTGGTTGAACGTATTAGAGATCTTCAGTTTCTCCCTGAACGCATTAAGAGAGAGGAAGGTAAGGGCTGCCTTAACTATCCTAATGGTAGTCATTGGAGCTAGCTTAATAATTTCACTCGATGGTATGAGCGCTGGCATGAATGTCTTCATAGAGGAACAGTTCAGCGTCCTAGCCCCAAACATTATAATTGTTACACCTGCGCCAGTGATAATGGGAGCTGGAGGCGCGCAGAGCAATCCAGTTGAGCTTAACGCACTTACAGTCAACACGCTCAGGTCGATTCCAGGAGTCTTAGATGTCTCCCCAATAATCGCACGCAACGTAGAGCTGCGGTCTGGCGGGTCTACAATAAGTGTGATGATGGTTGGTATGGATCAAACTAAGGCGCACTACATCGCTCCGAACATCAAGTTGGAAGAGGGACAACTTGTATCACCTTTCGACTCTGTCGGTGTAGTAGTGGGACATGATATAAAATACCCGCCTGGACAAACTCAACCCTTCGCCAGACTTGGGCAAAGTCTAACCGCGCAATACACAGTTTTGGAGGGCTCTGGTTCCACGCAGAAGCCAGTCACTGTGAAGAGGTCGTTCATAGTTAGAGGTTCAATAGAGGATCTCGGGGCCAGTAGCTTCATCCAGATGAACGACATAGCTTTGGTATCTTTATCTGCTGCTCAAACCTTCTTCAAGACCGGCGGGGAATATGATGCGGTATATATTGTAACTAGATCGGCTGATCTTAACCCCCAAGTCGAAGAGAGAATTAGAGAGATATACGGTGAAGATATCGGCATAACTACACCGAAAGCGATCGTCGAGACAATACAGGGATTCGTATCTGGCTTCTCAGTCTTCGTGTCAGCAATAGCGGCTATATCAATGATTGTCGCCGCAGTAGGTGTTGTGACCACGTTGTTAACAGCGGTGATGGAGCGTACTCGAGAGATCGGGATTCTTAAGGCCTTAGGTTTTAAAGATAGCCTGATCATGTTGCTGTTCCTGAGCGAGGCTGCTTTGATAGGTGCCATAGGTGCGAGTGTCGGTATACTTTTAGGGATGGGATTAGGTGCATCTCTGCTAAGCATGCTTTTGGCGGGTACGCCGCAGCAAGGTTTCTTCGGTGAGATAAAGCCGGTCTTTTTTGCAGGCGACATATTATTCGTTTGGGGTTTCGCTCTGATTACCAGTATAATTGCAGGATTTTACCCTGCGTGGAGGGCATCCAGCTTAGACCCCATAGTAGCGTTGAGAAGGGAATAGAGTTAGATAGAGCTGAGCCACCCCGTAAACTTAAATGCCGAAACAAGCATTATAAATCAAGTATAACACATAGCTAAAAAATAGGACCCTAAGCTCTCAAGCTAACTGTGGAGGAACCGTCTTTTTGAGAGCTTAGGGTTCGGGCTGTTGGGGTTGCTATTTCAGCTTAGCTTTCTTGAGGGCGGCTATGAACTCAGTAGAGCTGGAGACCCATCCAAAGACTCCGCCTTGCATCTTGATTTGCTTTATTGCTGCTAGGTAGTTCCCGTAGTCAGTTGCCCCTGTGCAGTCTTCGAGGAGTAGACACCAGTAGCCTCGGTCGTTGGCTTCTCTCATCGTTGTATGAACGCAGACGTCGGTGGTTATTCCCGTCAAGACCAAGTGGGTTATGCCTCTATTACGTAGGACTAGGTCGAGGTCTGTGGCGTAAAATGATCCTTTTCCAGGTTTGTCGATTATGAACTCGCCAGGGGTGGGGTAGAGTTCTGGGATTATATCCCAGTTTTTCTCCCCCCGCACTAACAGTCTACCCATTCCGCCTTTAGGTACGTCCCCTATACCCACACCTTTGCCTATGATCTTGCTTCTGAGGATCTTGTTGGGGGGGCAGTCGGATAGGTCAGGCTTATGGCCCTCCCTAGTGTGGATGATGGTGATGTCGGTACCTCTCACAGTTTCTAGGCAGTTTTTAATCGGTTTGATCGGTGCAGCTGTTAAGGAGAGGTCGTAGCCCATCACGTCCACGTATCCACCTTTACCGCAAAAGTCAGTCTGCATGTCGATTACGACGAAAGCCGTTCTCTTAGAGTCGAACTCTAAGATTGAAGTGTCTCCGAAGTTTGGGCAGTCGAAAACTTTCACTGAGAATTTCTTCCCAAGAACTGGGGGTGGAACCTCATAGACATGCTTTATCGCGCTAATTTTCACCACCACCTATTTTCTTTTTTAGAGGAAAAAAAGAAAATAAGAAAAAAAGAGCGATTCTGGCCTAGGGAGCTAAATCTTTGCATAGTTAATCCTCCTACTCGGCAGCAGATCCGTCAACGCCTCATCCAATATGACAGACGCAACCTTTGACACCTTTGGGGCGGCTGCAGGTTCAGATGGCTTGGAAGGCTTGAACCCTTCGGGGAGTAATTTGGCTCTTGACACCTTCCATAAGATCGGGTACACTATCACACCCCAGATAATTCCTGCGATGGCAGGAGTAAGCTCGGGTGTCATAAAGGCCATGTAGTACGCGGTTGCTACTGCTCCAGCGAAGCTTACAAGGGCGGGCGTATTGACCTTCTTCGTGGTCAAGGCGAGCATCTCTTCATCATTCAGGTGTCGTGCTACAATCCAGAAGTGCCCAATAATGACTCCGCCTACAGTTGGTACGAAGACGCATAGTGTTGTCAGCCAACCTACGAGGCTGCTCATTATACCCGAGGCGCCCACAATTATGCCTCCAAGCATCCCTATTGCTGAAGCCCGTTTCCAAGTGAACCACCTTCCCCTACCACCTAGACCTTGAAATACGTTGACATAACCGTTGGTCGAGTTGTATAGGCACGAGTCACAGGTCGTCCCGTTGCTCGCCCACTGCATGACCATTATCGGTATTCCTGCGCCTACAGTTGCCAGCCCATAGAACCAATCAAGCTTTAATGCCGCGGCTGAATATAGGCAACCCATTACAACCATGGCGTTATTGGTGCCTAGGAACCAGACAGCAGTTACACCTAACGCTTCTTTAGTACTTTTAGTCCACCTATTGAAGTCGCCTGTCATAGTTGAGCTATTAACGAAAGTTCCTACAGACATAGTCATCCCCAGAGCCCACGGTATCTCAGGCCCTATTGGTGGTCTGCTCATTAGATTTATACCTTGGACGAACACAGCGTCTAGAACAGTGTAAACCATCCAGATTACGAGGCCTGTGATGGCGATGATGGCAAACCTAGCGAAGTAGTACATCCACTTGATACCGTAAATGGCAAATAGCCCGAATATGGCGGCGAATATGATAGTCCAGAACCATGTGGTGCCAGTTGGACCTAGGATATTGCCGAATCCTGCAAGGCCGCCTGGTGCCATTCCACCGCCTGCAGCCCCCGAGTACCATTCATACCCGTATAGGCCACAGAACAGATCTGCCGCTAACCAAGCCTGGAATGTGAACCAACCGTTCACAAGCCCAGCCAAGAGCAATGCTGGGATAACGTAACCATATCTACCGAAGGTTGCTTTACACTGCAATGGGAGGTTATAGCCGTATTGGGACGACTTGACTGCTATAAAGCTGGAGTACGTGAAGAGGAACAACGCCCCAGCTATGGCAGCGGTGTAAGCAGCTGGCGCCCCAAGCCCCGCATAGATTCCGCTACCGATGTAGATACAAACATAAGCATACCCGAAACCAGCCACGGTGACGGCGGGAGGCCAGAATCCAAGTCTCGCTTCCCTCGGAACAGGGCGATCTGCAAATTCGTCTTTAACTTTTTCCACGCATTTCTCACCTCTTTTAGATTGTTTTACTTGGTAGTTCCTCTTTCAGCCCTTTCTCAACTAATTTGGCAAGCTCTGTAGCTGCTTCTTCCAAGATTTCTTCACCAAATTTCGCTGTAGCCTTTGTGGCGGCTACACCTATGACCCCACTCTTCGTGTACCGGTCAGATCGATATTCGAAGAAAGTGAGGTGGTCACCTTCATTAACAGCCTTATCCATCTCCACCAGGTCTGGTCTTACCGCCAATACGCAGGCTGTCTCAGCTTCGTTTGCGTGAATGTAGCCCCCCCAACCACGAGTCTCTGGGCAGTCCCTAACCAGCTTCTTTAACACTGAATCGGTAACAGACCACCAGTCCTGCACCCTTACCTGTAGGTCTGAGAATTTTTCCCTCAAGATATCCCTTGCACAATATATGGGACCCCAATTCCACATGTGACCGTTGAGGATCATTATCTTTCTTATGCCAGCCTTGTACAGCCAGCCGCTGATCTCAACTATCATCCTCATCATGGTTTCAGGGCTGATTGATAGCGTTCCTGGGAAATCACCGTGGCTTCCGGAGCTTCCATAACATAATGGCGGAACTACTGGAACGCCTGTCTTAGCAGACACTCTTTTGGCGACCTCGTAGCAGTCTATAGTATCAACGGAGAGCGGCAGATGGGGGCCATGCTGCTCTATTGATGCGGTTGGCAGGATAGCCATCTTCATTTTCTCTGTGAGTTGCTGGATGTCCTTCCAGCTCAACTCATCCCAAAGAATCGCTTTTCCCTTCTTCGGCAGAACCATATTCTGAGGTGACCTCTATCCCATTTAAAGCCATACCAAATATATTCATATGTGATTTGCAGTGGTTAATTACAAGAAGCAACCATGTTTAAATGGCTCTTTCCATAGTTGTACCACGAAGATGACTTCCTCTGTGATTGTTAACCAAACTTGGGAGCTCAGCGAGTACTTGGTTAGATATGGGCTTTCAAAACGGCAAGCAATAACATATCTGGGCCTATTGCAATTAGGTGCAGCGCCTGTCAAACCTATTGCCGAAGCTACCGGTATTCCGAGAGAAGAGTTATATCGCATCTTGAAGAGGCTAAAAACGCTAGGTGTGGTGAAGGAGAATTTAAGTCACCCTCGGATCTATCACTGTATACAGCCAACCGAGCTTCTTAATCTGTTAGTGAAAAAAGAGGAGGAACGTATCAAGGAGCTTAGAAACAACCGGCAACAGATTATATCAAAATTAAATGAGCTGAAAGATAATTGGATAGACAAAAACAATAAAGAAAATCAGCCCGATATGAGGATAGAGCTGATCGAAGGGCGGGAGGCGACATGGTCGCAGCTCGCATGGCTTATCAAGCATTCTAAGTCCTCCCTAGCGATAGTTATTTCGCCAGAAATACTGGACAAGCTTCTAAGCGACTTATTGCCTCTGGTTAGGAATGCGCGGAGGAGAGGTGTAGATGTAAAAATTCTAACAGAGGTTAAGGAGAAGCATCTAGATTCGATTCAAACCATTTCGAGATTCTGCCCTGTTAAACATCTCGATCAGATGACCCCCAGCTTACTAATTATAACCGATAACTCAGATGTTGCTTCCGCAATGAACATTGCAAGAGAGCCTCTTAGCAATCTAGATAAACTTGTAGTCTGCAGGGAGAATGTGTTATTTGGTTGCACAATGGACCTGTTCAACGAGATGTGGAAGAGCGCCACCAACGCGGAAGTAAAACTCAAAGAGATCCTCGCAGGGGAAGCTCCCTGTGTTATTAAGGCGGGCTACGGCTGGGAGTTCATTGGCGATAAAACTATAGGAATTGTAAAAAATGCAACCCGCTACATTGCGATCATAACTTCAACCTCGAAGGGACTACTCCGACTTGAGAAGGTGGTAATGGATGACTTGGTGAAGGCTAAATTTGAGAGGAGTGTGGAGATTCGTATTTTGACACAACGCGATGAGGAGAATGCCGAGGTTTCACGCAAGTTATTAAAAATTGCCGAGGTAAGAGCTATCCCCCCTCAATATATGTACATGTATATTAAAGATCTAGACGAAGCCATCATTGGTGAGATCGTACATGACACATATGATAATGCTACAGCCACTGGCAATACGACATGGATCAGATCAGACGCAGTTGTCACTATGCTCCACAGATCATTTGAAGCATTATGGGAAAAGGCTAAGCCGATAGATGACACTTAAAGTATTGTAAAACTTGGTTAAAGGTCTCGCCTAACTTTTCTGAACCTTCAAGCTCAGTCTCCGCATAGATTATGAAGTATCTTAGACCCTCCTCACAGTAGATAACGGCAACCATATGCGCGGAACAGCCGCCAACCGCCTGTCTTCGCCTAAGCCCAAAAAAGCCCTTTCGCTGCTCGTGTATCACCGAGAAGTGACAAAAGTCCATAGCGTGCCCAGGTAACTCAGTGGTCTTTCTTTCCTCCACTATAAGAGACTTCACATCGCTCTTCTTTTCAATCTCTTTTATGGCTGCGTCTACGAAAGCAGACGGTGTCGCGTATTTATCTCTCACATTAACTAGGGGGCTCCAGATGATGTTTATCTTGAACCCGTGCGGCGTTTGAAGATCCATTCTCCCTTCCCACTTAAGATTCGGTCTTTCCCCTACAACTCGGCAACCGGGCGGGACATATACTTCCAGATTATACATTGAATAACGTATTGTCGCCGGGGTTTCTGATGAACGTTCGGCTGGGGTTGCCTTCCCAAACTTGAGCCTTCGTTTTAGTCTCATCCACGAGAGACTTTGGCTTTTATATTTTACTTTTATATCCCCAATTTGAGGAATACTCTGTTGAGACATGTCGATGACACCGTCGTCTTCCAGTAGCTTCTGCCAGAAAGCCGCTTCAAGGTATGCGCCAAGGAGTTCCTTACCTCTGCCGCTCCCACCTGCCTCTACCAGCTTAGCCCCCCTCATCGCGGCACGCCTCTCCCAGTCCTCCCAGTACTCCCAGATAGCCCCACACTTCCCACAGCCGAAGCGAGCAGGAGCAAATACGCCATCCTTCTCGACTGCAAAACTTACTATATTTCTGCAGAGAGGACAGGTGTTCTTAAACTTGGATGATACCTCTTCAGATTCAGCCTTAAGAATTACCACGCCCTTCAAACCACCCAGCTACACTATGCTTCAATGCCTTTCACTTTTTTATTTGTGTGATTTATTTTTATAAATCACAAATATTAAAGTTGCCTAAATGCAATGAAGCATTAACCCGCTAGGCGGTGAAGAGTTCCAATGCAAGAAACAGTGGAATCTCCACTTCCCGGTAAGGTCCTCTCGGTGAACGTTAAAATAGGAGATAAAGTTAGTGCAGGCGCAGTCCTACTCACAATAGAAGCTATGAAAATGGAGAACGAGATCTTTGCACCGAGAGACGGCGTTGTCAAGGAGCTTAAAGTCTCAACCGGCGACTTCGTAGAGATCGGCGACCCTCTCGTTATAATCGAGTAGAAAGAGGGAAACGCTGTCGCCTCTCCCTTTAATCTTGCTCTCTCCATATTCTAAACAACATATAAGATCGACTTGTAGGCAAGTGTTTAAAAAAGGAACTATGTTTGTTGAGGTTTAGGGCGCTAAGAGGGTTATAAAGTAACCCGCCACGAGGGCTGAAGCTATCACGCCCGCTATATTTGGACCCATAGCATGCATCAACACATAGCACCGGCTATTTGCCTTACTGACGATAACTTGGCTGACTCTAGCCGTCATTGGCACGGCTGAGACTGAGGCGACACCGATGACTGGATTATATTTTCCCTTTGAGATTACGTAGAAGAGCTTACCTAACAGTAGCCCGCCGACGGTTCCGCCGGCAAACCCTGCAACACCTAGGGCGAAGATCAGGAGTACTGGAGGCTTGAGAAAGACCTCAGCTGTGAGAGTCCCACCAACACCCAAACCTACCAGTATAGTGCATATATTCATT
This sequence comes from Candidatus Bathyarchaeia archaeon, assembly GCA_038883335.1. NCBI lineage: Archaea > Thermoproteati > Candidatus Bathyarchaeota > Bathyarchaeia (SeqCode) > Bathyarchaeia archaeon. Next base: position 9,351 of record JAVZMI010000012.1, on the reverse strand, counting down.
AATTCATTCTCCGAGGTGCGGGCAAGCCTTTCAGTAACACCACTTTCCCTGAAGAGGTTACCTACCGCTATGGCACCTATCAGCGGAGTCGCTGCAGGAACGAGCATGGACGCAACAACCACCAAAACGATTGTAAAGATGATCTTTTCAAGCTTTGAAACCTTCCTAATCATGGGCGGCATATAGGCCGCGCGCTCCTTCGCTGTTGTTAAAGCATATACCAAAGGTGGTTGTATTATCGGAACCATTGCCATATAGAGGTAACCACTCGCAGCAACGGGGCCGAGGAGGTGCGGTGCTAGTTTCGTATTCGCGTATATGATAGTCGGCCCGTCAGCTGAGCCGATGATACCTATACCAGCCGCCTCAGCTGGAGTGTAACCTATTAAAAGGCATGCGAGGAAGACTAGGAAAATGCCAAGTTGACCTGCTGCTCCCAGAAGTAGGGCGTGAAGCGGTCTTGCCAGCATGGGCCCGAAGTCGGTCATAGCACCTACACCGATAAAGATGAGGATAGGCAAAACCTCTGTATCGATGAGGAAGTGACGGATGTTGTAAAGAAGCCCGTGAGTATCCGACATGCCTCCAAGAGGTACATTTGCTAGAGCACAGCCGAACCCTATGGGAACTAGGAGAAGCGGCTCATATTTTTTGGCTACACCCAAGTAGATGAGAGCCAAGGCGAAGGCTATCATTATAACATGCCCTACTGTGAGGTTGGCGTAGCCAGTGGTAGTTAGGAAGGCTAGTATCTCTTCAAGAAATCCCCTCAATTGCTTTTACCCTCCTTATTTTTCTCTCCTGAAGGCTTTCCCTGCTCCTTCACTTCAAACCTTCCAGTTTTAGGGATAACCAGACTTATGAACCAAACTACAATGCCTATTATTCCGCAAAAGAGGAAGGTGAATAACATACCAATGAGAGTTACCGTAACACCACTCTCGAACCCAAACCACTCCAAAAGTCCGCTTTGCCTCCTTTTTGGTAGATTACATGCAACTAGCCGCTAATGGATGTAGCTATCAATTTTTCCTGCTCCTTTCTAAGCTTCACAGCTTCCTCTAGGGTAAGCTTCCTAAACCTCATAATGTCAACGCCAGGCACAGCTTGCCCAACCTTCCAGAGTTCGGCGCTGACGATTGTGGCGTTGGAGACGAACCCTCCAAGGCTAGGCCCGTCAACGGTTAGAATTATAGGCATATCGCCTGTCATATTTACGGTGCCTATAGCATAGGCGCAGTCATGTATGTTTGAAGGATGCCTCCCAGCCTCACCCCCATCATTCCGAGCCCATCGGGGCTTTGGACCGCTAAGCCTGTATCCTAATCTATTCGAGTTTCGATGTACTTTCCAGTCGTAATTGAAGAACATCTTCATGTCCTCAGGTGTAAGAAAGTCTGGGTCGGCATGAGGACCAGGGATAGCCCCGATCTCCCACACCCTCTGATAAGTTGGCATAGCGCTAGCTTTTAACTTCCTCCCAACAAGTTCAGCTAACAGCTTGTTTGGCCTGCTAGTTTTGAGGACGTCACCCCTCTTCAGGGGTCTCCCCTCAAATCCGCCTAAATGGCCATAAGGTAGAAATGGCGGTCTTGGTGGTGTCATAGTGGACTTACTGCCTAGAAAAATAGGGACATCTATCCCACCAGCGATAGCTAAGTATGCCCTGAAACCATACTCCTTTATCAAGCCTATGGACAATATTGACTCCCTTTTCACCTTTACTGACTCCCACATGGGGATGAGCTCTCCATCAACCTCAAGTCTAAGTTTCGGTCCAGTCACAGCTACGACAGCATCTTCCAGGAATCTGAGCTTCGGCCCAACAGCAGTGATCTCAAGTCCTGCCTCACCTTGGAAGTTGCCAACCAATAAGTTAGCCAGCCTGAAGGCTAAGGGATCCATAGGTCCAGAAGGGGGAATACCGATGTTCCAGTAACCTATTCTGCCCGGATAATCTTGAACAGTAGTTTGAATTCCACCTTCTATAACCTCGAACATATAACTAGCCTCCGGAGATTATATGATTATATCTTTGCTTGCCTCCTGCTGCCTCTTTCTGAACGCGTCAGCTTCCTCGCGGATAGAATCCAAGAAGTCGAAATACCCTTTAACATTAAAAACCTCGTAGGGATTTATCTTGAATCTATAGATCCCATCCGAAATCTGCCGCCGAATCTCCTCTAGCTCGCTTTCAGTTACAGGCGTAAACTGTATCCTGTCAAACGGTCTCAGTAACCAAGGAGCTTCTCTGAATGCTGGGTGCTTCTGCTCGGCGTCCCATATCTGGACACTACGGCCGATCAGCTGATACCCGCCCGGTGACTCAATCGAATATATACAGATGTATGCTCCGCCTATCCCAACAGCCCCCTCAGGGGTCCACATCCTGGCGGGGTTGTATTTGGGAACAACCAGCCTATAACGGGGGTCAAGTGGCACTGCACAGGGTGCGCCAGGGTAAACGTCGCCCAGACCGATCACGAGATGCTGAGTTGCAGATATGTACTCCTTGACCTCCTCCACGCCTTTTAGCCCGTTACATTTTGCCACAAACTCTACATTATCTGGTAGGTTTGGCGCATCAGCCCTTACCGTCTCCATATATCTGCGTATAGCCTCCTTTGTCCACTTGTCATGGATAGCTATAGGAAGATTTATGAAGCGGGAGGGTATCATGAGTTCTTTAAGGTACGGGATCTTCTCCTCTGCCTCCTTTAACTGTGCGATAAGTTCTTGCGTAGGCAGTTTAAGGCTGTCGTAGTGTATAAGTAGTGAGCGAACCCCTGGCGCAGTTTCGATTAACCCATTGATTTTCCTTTTTTTAATTTCTTGATCCAGAGCATATACTCGGAAAGTATACTCTAAGTTAAGTTTCATCTCGCCATACTCCACAAGTATATAGCGATCACCCGCAAGCCGATAGACGACCTCTGGCCTATAAGCTGTTCCGGCAAGCCGATCAATTATAGCTTCGGAGAATACTGCTGAGTTCATCAAAACATTCCACCAGGTAGACAATCATTATCGAGCCAACATGTACATTATACATTATAATCGTTGGTAATTTACAAAACTCAATCACACTTCCACCTCATGAAAAATCACAACCGTGCTACTCAATAATAAACTCGAAACTTCTTAGAAAAACGTGAGATGCCTTTAAAAACATGAAGATTGCCATTTATGCTTTCTAAGCCTTCATAATGCGCACGTCTCCAGCGACTACACGCTTCAAAGAGCCGTCTCTAAGCTTAACGATTAGAAACCCTTCACCGTCCACATTTAAAGCCAGCCCCTCGAACTCTTCATCGACAGAGGTAACGCTAACCAAAGCTCCAAGAGTTTCCGAGCGCCCTCTCCACTCATTTAGAATCGATCCGAACCCTTCTACGGCGAACAGCCTATATAAATGCTCGAACTCTTCCAGCAGTATTTGCAGGAAATCTACTCTAGAGGACTCCTTTCCTATTACCTCTTTAATCGAGGTGGCAGTTTCACGTAGTCTCTTTTCAGAAGATAGGTCAACGTTTACATTCACACCGATGCCGATAACTAGGTAATTGATCAAATCCATCTCAGCATTGACCTCAGCGAGTATGCCGCAAACCTTCTTGCCGTTAAGTATCACGTCGTTGGGCCACTTCAACTTTGCCTCCAAATTGTAGAGCCGTTTAATAGCTCTGGCTACGGCTACACCCGCCAATAAAGTGAGCCCTTGGATGCGGGGATTAAAACGTGGCCTTAATATTATGGATAACCATACGCCCCCCGATGGTGAGAACCAATCTCGACCCATACGCCCCCGGCCGTTGGTCTGCCTCTCAGCAACAACTATAGTCCCCTCTCTTGCACCCTCACTCGCTAGCCTCTTCGCTATATCTTGTGTGGAGTTGACCTCCTTGAAGTAGTGGATCTCATGTCCTATTAAGCTTGTTTGTAGCTTAGCTTTGATCTCCCACGGCAACAATAGGTCTGAGTTGCCCAGCAGACAGTACCCTTTATTCGGTACCGACTTTATGTGATACCCTTCACTCTTCAGTTTCTGGATATACTTCCAGACAGCTACTCTAGAAATGTTGAGCTGTTTCGCTAACTCTTCACCAGAAGTATAATCATCTTTTTTCTCCTTAAGCGTTTTAATTATATTTTCCAGCACTTCAGCCATAAACTGTTAACCTACAATATTAGGCTGGTTAACTTTATATAACCTTATCCGCCTCATAACTTATATGAGACTTACAGCGTTAGACATAACTCTAACCTCCCTTTTTGCTGCCCTCACGGCCATAGGTGCCTACATATTCATACCCCTGCCTTTTAGCCCTGTACCTATCACCATGCAGACCTTATTCGTATACCTCTCAGGTGCCTGCCTCGGAAGCCGGCGAGGCGCCTTGAGTCAGCTGACTTATATTCTCCTAGGCGCCGTAGGGCTACCTATCTTCTCTGGTGGAAAAGCTGGCGTAGGCGTCATATTTGGCCCGACAGGCGGCTATCTGGCAGGCTTTGTGGTTGGCGCATATATTATTGGTAAGTTAGTTGAGGCAAGAGACCGCAGCTCTGGTCTCTCAATATCTATCGCCTCAATGTTGGTTGGCTCAGCATTTGTATACCTGTTAGGGGTTCTGCAACTTTCGTGGTGGTTGAAGCTGGAGGTGGGTGTAGCTACTATGATAGGGGTTCTACCTTTCCTGCCGGGTGACATCGTGAAGATCATTCTAGCCTCTTTGATATCGCTAAAGATTAGAAGAATCTTCCCGAGTCTTCTACCCATACAAGCTCATCGGGTTTAATAGTCATGATAGAGATCAGAGACTTAACTTATACGTACCCTAGAGCTGAAAGCCCCGCCATCTCCCACATTAACTTGAGGATTGAGGAAGGAGAGTTTGTCATCTTAACAGGTCCCAGCGGCTGTGGCAAAACAACTCTTTGCAGATGTCTAAACGGGCTGATCCCCAACTTCTATGGAGGAGTAATTAATGGTTCGGTGAGTATTGCTGGCTTAGATACCTCAGCCCACCGCACAAATGAGTTATCCCAACACGTAGGATTCGTCTTCCAGAACCCGGAAAACCAGCTTTTCTCACTCTCCGCTGAGAGAGATGTAGCATTTGGACTTGAGAACCTAGCTACCCCGCGGGATGAGATTAGACGCAGGGTAGATTGGGCACTACAAGTGTTAGGCATTTCAAATCTTCGAGAGAGATCACCTCAGGAGCTTTCGGGTGGGGAGCAGCAGAAAGTTGCACTGGCATGCGTTATTGCCATGAAACCTAAAATAATGATCCTAGATGAGCCCACATCGCATCTCGATCCACTATCTGCTAAAAGTATCTTGGAGGTCATAGGAAGACTAAATCGAGAGCAAAGAATCACAGTCATATTGGTTGAACAACGCCTAGACTTGGTGGCCAAATATGCCACAAGGATTCTAGTGATGCTAGATGGAAGAATAAAGTCAGATGGGGCCCCCAGAACAGTCCTAGCTCGGAGTTTAAAGGAGCTTGAATGCTTGGATATACCGAAATTTACGAGACTCCACTGCATCCTCGCCCAAGAGAAAATCCTCACCCTTCCAGTTTCCTTATCCGCAGAAGAGCTTTCAAGAAAGCTGAGAGGCGCCCTAAGTTGACGATCAAGGCAGAGAATGTTTCTTTCTCTTATCCACCTAACATACCCGCACTAAGAGGAATTTCACTAGAGATCGCCAATGGTGAATTCGTAGCTCTGATGGGTGAGAATGGTGCGGGTAAGACGACGCTTATAAAGCATTTTAACGGGCTTCTTAAGCCTTCGAGTGGAAGAGTCTTAATTGACGGCGTAGAGACAACTAGGCGTTCCGTTGCTGAGCTTTCAAGAGAGGTGGGCATAGTGTTCCAAAACCCGAATCACCAGCTCTTCTGTGATGATGTAGAGAGCGAGATTTCATTTGCTTTGAAAAATTTCGGATTCGACCCCCCTACTATCAAAAGGAGGGTCGATTGGGTTTTAGAGCTCCTCGGCATCGAGAAGCATAGACATACATCCCCAATTCTTCTCAGCGAAGGAGAGAAGAAGAGAGTAGCTCTAGCCTGTGTTCTAGCCTGGGATCCAAAATGTTTAGTGGTGGATGAACCTACCCTAGGGCAGGACTATAGCCATAAGAAGAGGCTACTTGAACTTCTCAAAACACTGAACCGTGACGGTAGAACCGTCATAATCGTTACCCATGACGTTGAGTTTGCCGTGAGGTGCCAATGTAGAGTTTGCTTAATGACAGCGGGTAGGCTAATAGCCGATGGAGCCGCAGACGAGATACTAACAGATGCGGCCCTCGTGAAAAAAGCAGCTTTACTCCTACCCCAAGTTACTGAGGTGTTCCAGTCACTCATAGATTTAGGCTTCCCGCCCAACATTGTAGGGATCCAAGAGGCTAGAGATTTTATCACTCGAAAAATCTTGGAGAGCCATCGAGGTTGATGAAGATTTATGGAGGTTTAAAGTTTAAGAGGGTTTCCTCACCTCTCCACAATCTTGATCCTAGAGTGAAATTTCTTCTGGCCGCCACAATATTTTTAGGCGCTATGATCTTTGATAGGTTGCTACCTCTTACCATAATTTTTATGTCCACCGTTCCGGTCGTGATCGTTGGGAAATTATTAAGGGAGTGGGTTAGAGTGTTGAGGAGCATTACCGTTTTCAGCGCGGTAATCTTTACGGCGCATCTTCTCTCTAACCTTTCCATTCATGGTTATATCATTACGAGCGAGACTTTGGAGACTTCAGCTGTTATGGCTCTCAAATTCATTATCATAGTAGGGTCTTTCTCTATCTTCCTCACCTCTACTTCGCCAGATGACTTCAGCGTAGCCTTACAAAAAATTCGGATTCCCTTCGAACTTTGCTTTGCCTTCACTATGGCGGTAAGATTTGTACCGTTGTTGGCAATGGAAACTCAATTTATCTTAGATGCTCAACGGGCACGGGGCCTAGAACTTGACAGAGGCAGATTCATCTCTCGGGTAAAAAACTATGTTCCCGTACTGTTCCCATTGGTAGCAAATTCGATTAGAAGGAGTTGGGAGCTTGCGGAGGTTATGGAGGCTAGAGGCTATGGGCTGAGTAGGCGTCGAACAAGCCTCTATGAGTTGAAGTTTAAAAATATGGATTACCTCGTTTCAGGGTTGGCGATATTCGCCATGGTTACTCTGACTTATGTGAAATTTACAGTCCCGATGCTCACTTCCCAGTGAAACCGGGGGTAAATTGCTGTTCCATCGGGATCCAAAATGTCTCACCCTCCTTGAGGGTACTATCGAGTCTATCTCGCATGAGCCGCATACAATCGTGTTTAAGGTTAGTGTTACATCTTATCTTTAGATCTGGTTTATGAAGAATGCTTCTCTAACTGAATAGGCCTTGGCTTAACTCGAATTTAATTCTATACTTTTCAGTCCAGCTTTATTTTGACTGGGCAGTAGACATAGAGAGCCCAGTACGTCTGGTATGTACGTAAAAAGAGTATTATGCTAGACTTTTGCGATACAATTTAATGCGATATCTACTAAAGTGGCTGATTTTTTCGAGTCGGGGTAGAATGTTTGCGCCTCCCCTTCAGTCGAGATGCTATTAGAGCGAGTACTACTACTGTGGCGACGGCTGCGACCGCTATAGGTAGAAGACCGCTACTGGTTTGTGTAGCCTCAGATTCCTTTTCTATCTGAAGTGGTGGAGCCACGCGGACATTGACTGTCTGGTTAACGGTTTGGGGTTGGTTATACTCATCGCGGTAGTAGATTGAAAGCTTCAATGGGTAATCCCTTTCTCCTGCTTCGGGGCTTACGATGGCCGTTAGTGAGATAGGTGCTGGCGCGTTTGGGTCAAGTTCACCTATGTATGGGAAACCGCCTAGAGCTTGCTGAAACGGAAACTCTGGGATGACCGAGACGTTAGTGTACATGGCAGGGGCTGTGCCACGGTTTAATACTGTGAATGAGAGCGTAAACTCGTTCCCAATTTCAGCTGGGGAAGGACTGGTAGAGACATCGTACACTACCAACTCCACCCTCCCATGGAGAGGGACACCGATATAGTTCGTCGTAGCCTGCCTGACACCCAAACGGTCAGTATAGCTGATGTCGATTTTGAAGACGTGCACCACGCCAGAGTTAGCGGTAGGTGAAGCCATCAGTGTGTACTCAACCGACTTGGTTGAGTTAGGCGCTAAACCACCTAAGTTCACGACTGAGGGGCTTATAGCTGCGAAAAGCTCTGGAGGCTGGAGACCCACTGTGACAGATTGCGCCCCAAAATCGCCGAAATTTTTCAGATTTAGGGTCAATGTGAAGATATCACCTTTATAGACTATCTCTGGGCTGATTTTATACGATTCGAGGTTTATGTTTGAGCTGGGTACATTAGGGAATACCTCTAAGCCAACGCTCCTTGTCTCGGTGTATAGCTGACCTCTCACGTCCTTATAGGTTAGGGTTAAGTCTATTCTGTATGTCCCTACAATGTCTTTACCTGTAGTTATGTAGGCTGGGAAATATGTTGAGGTCTGGAATTTGATCAGGTCGAAGTGCCAGAAGTTATCCTCTCCAACCAATATTAGAGGCGAGGTCGTGGTTGTTTGAGCTAAGGACGCACTGCCAGTGGGCAGAGTTAAAGTGACGCTTACATCCCTCGCGTCACTCAACCCTTCATTCTCTAACGTAAAGTTAACTTTATTTACTACTCCAGCTGCGATCTCTCCATCTTCGAGTTTGATCGTCATAATGGGCTTTATTACCGGATCTTCAACTATTACACCAGCGGATACAGAGCTACTCCTTTCAAACCCGTAGCCATCACTATATGAAAGAGTAGCTGAGATCGTGTATGCGCTCCCTTTGGATGATGAAGGGGCATACAACTCCATATTAACTGTAAGGCTCTCTGAGGGCCTGACTTGAGAGAACCGCCAAAGAGTATCTTCAGCCACCGCTACTAGCGGGGATGGGACGGATATGACAACCTCGACAGCTGAGGCTGTGGCACTACCTTCATTTGTAAGATTCAATGTGACTATGTTGGGCCCCGAGTATATAGTTTTAGGGCTTAGGTTTGCTGAGAATCGAACCTCCCCAAGAAGCGGAACTGAGACCGTCGTCTTAGAGGTGACGCCAGCTGGATACCTACTGATTGTCGAGGTGAGATCCATCTCGAGATTGTAAGTTTTGAGCTCAGCATTTGGGCTTATATCTAATGTGAAGGTTAAAGTTGCACTGTCTCCGGGCGAGATCGAAGTAACTCCAGCTATAGCTTCAGACCCTCCCATCGAGGTCGTGAAGGGTGAGTTGGTTAGGTAAATTTTAGCGGTAACTC
>JAVZMI010000011.1 GCA_038883335.1 Candidatus Bathyarchaeia archaeon | reverse complement strand
ATTTGAGGGTGGCTACTTCGCGTTGTGGTAGGCTTTTGGGCGAGGTTGCTGGGGGTTTGAGGGCTGATTGGGGTAGGAGTAGGAGTGTGCTAGTGGCTTTTGGTTCGCCTTCGATGGGGTTGGGGGAGATTTTGGGGCAGGAGGGGTTGAGGGTTGAGGATCTGTTCCAGTATACGGTGAATCTTGTAGGTTTTCAGGGGGTGGAGACTGTCAGGACTGAGGAGGCTGTGATGATTGGGCTGGCGCTCCTAAACTTCACCTGCAAAGACTGAGACAGTGGCCTCTTGATCATTTAAGGTTCTGAGAAGTCTAAATCCATTTGTCTAGTGAGGGTTTCTCTTGGTGTTCTCTGGTCGTCTTTAAATTTTGGGTTGGCTTCATCCTAGGTTCTTCTTCACCCCTGACAGCTTCAGGTCTGGCTTCCTCGGCTCTGCTAAGCCTCCTCTCCATGAGGGTCTCAGTCATCGTCACCATCTTGCTGACGAATTTTTTAGGTAATCCCAAGAGGCCAGCGATATAGATGTCAATCTTGTTTATCGTTAGCTTTAACTTTTCGAGGTTTGACTTTTTATCAGCCCCACCAAGGCTTCTAGACTTGCTCTCCAATTCATCGAAAAGCTCGACTAACTCTTGAATTTGTCTTTTAGACAACTTGCGCACATCTAACAAGGGCATCTCTTCTGTTTGCTTGATATCTAATGCTATTGGACCAGCCCCACCAGCTGCTCTTCCAGAGGTCTCGATGTAAAACCTAGCAAAAGTTGAATTAAGATATGCGACTAATGCTTTTAGTTGTTTTTTATCTAGCCCAACTTTCTGGATTAAAGATATGAAATCGGCATCTAGAGCGGTATTGAACTCTGATAAATTAAAACGGCGCAAATACCTTGCATAGTAGGGAGTAAATATCGGCGCGTTTATCACTCTACCTAGGTCGTACCATCCAAAGAATCCCGCTTTCCGATTTCTTTCCCTCTCCTGACATGAGAGGGCTTCATCGCAATGTTTAGGCTTTTCGCCAGCCTTCTTTGAAGGTCGAAGTGTGCACTGTGTTTCGCCCCATCTAATATACTCTACGACCGGTTTCGGCAGATCTATCCTAGGCTTGTGGCAAAGAAAAACGTAGCAAAGCTTTCCATCATCCTTTAACGACTCCCAGTCCTTTTCAGTAAACGTAAAGTTCCTAGCGTATCTGGGGCTGACCAGTACAGGATGGACGAACTCCTTCAATCCCCAATGATCCACAGCATCCTTGTTTAGGTAAAAGAAGCTATTAGCACCCGTATCAGGTCTACGCCCGTTCTCAATAGCCCAAACCATCCATTTCACATTGCCTCTATAAGCCTCAAAAATCTCGTTCGTCTTGACAATGTGACGGGCCTTCCTTATACGCTCTAATAGTTCACTGGTGTCAAATATTAGGTTAACCCATTTCTCATCTCTAGGTATCTCTCCCTGCCTCACCACTCTGACAAGCATTTTGCCCTCATACTTCCTTGGCCTCTCGATGATCTCCAGTAACTCCTCCACCTTGGCCTCTTCATTTGCGTAGACCAGAACGGTCTCGTTATCTTCTCTACTACTCCTATCTGTCTCCTTCTCCAAAAATAGAACGAGAGTTCCGATTAGAGGAATGCTGAAAAGCCTACTTGAGAAATCAACCACAGCTTTCACTTTATAGTTATCTAATAGAAACTTCGCGAAATCCCGCCCATAATCGGCTTGAAGCCAACTGTTAGAGATAATCATCCCAAGTCTGCCATTAGGCTTAAGTTGGTTCCGTGAATTATGAAGTGTATATAGATTCCGGGTTCAATGCCCTGAGAAACTCTAGCAGTCAAGTGATACCTCCGCAATGCATCCCCAATCTTACTTGTAATGGCTTTCTTAGTAGGCTCAGGTATCTCTGTCCACCTTGTATATGGCGGATTGGCCACAACCGCGTCAACTTGCGGAATAAAGATTTCACGCCTAACCTCACCCGCAGGGGTCCTAACTGCATATGGACACAGAACCGACTCCTTAGGGTGACGATGAAAAAAGTCGGTGCGGATAACATTCATCTCACTGGTAGGCGATTTAATATCCCTCATGGCTAGGTTCATAGCTGTTAAATGGGTTGGAAACGGGTTGACGTCGAAGGCATATAATTGCCTGAGGGTCTCCTCATGCAAATTCCCCCTTTTCGTTCTACCCTTAAGCTCTCTCAAAACTTTGTAAGCCTTAATAAGAAAAGTACCGCTTCCACATCCTGGATCTAAAACCTTATCGTCTGGGCTTCGTATAGCCCATCTTGTTATCAGTTCAGCTATTTGCGGTGGAGTGTAAAATTGGCCAAGTTGGTGTCTTTCCACCTCAGGGATGAGTGTCTCATATATGAAACCTACGACATCTGACTCAATCTCCTCAAGCCTGTAAGTATCCATATCTCCAATGAAAGTATTGACTTCCTCTAACACGTACTCGTCATCCGGCAACGGTATAAGATCATAAAATCCAGCGAAAAATATAGGCTCAAAATCTTTAGTCTCCTCGACAGCCCTAGTAAAGAAGCTATTTAATGTCTTGACATACTGTGAACCATTCGGTGTTGAAATAGGACTTAGCTTAATAAGCCCGTAATGCCTCTCCAGAATCTTGTAGAAAATTATCTTATTCATGAGAATATAAGCGGCCTCTCTGGCCAGCACCTCAGGGGTTGTTTCGCCGGCTTCCTTTCTCAACTCTTCAAACTTGGAGATAAACTCCTTATCTCTGGTAAGCTTCTCTTTGATTACTCGTTTTAGGTAGGGTGCAAGCCACTCAACGAAACTTCTAAGCCTAATTATAAACGTCCAGTCAACCGGTGTGCGTGGGATAACTATGCCTGCATGCCATTCCACAATAACTTTGAGGATCTCCTCGACCGCTTCCTCCCTAAGTTGGATGTCCTTCACGAGAAGACGATGCCTATCTATCCTGAAAGGTTCACCTCTCTCAGGCATAGTGAATAATGCGAACACCTTCCCATTAGTCGTCGCGAAAAGCGGGGCGCCAGAATTTACTGCATAAAGCTTAGCCTGATCTATCACCTTACTACTTAACGGGTCAAAGTCTCGACGCTCCACATAGGCCCTAGCAGCCTCTAACTTCCTCTTGCACTCAATGATCGCCAGAGGTCGTCTAGAGTCTAAGAGAACAGCCAAATCAGCCCTTCCGGAGTTAACTGGATATTGCGTCTCAACATTCTCAAGCCTTACACCCTCGATCACATAACCATGCTTATCGAGGACATTCTTTATTAGACGGTAAAACTCACTCTCCACTTTAGCCTCTCGACTCAACCTTCCCCGTTCTCCACCAAGAGAAAGCCTTCTCCTCTTACATAGCACTTTTCACGTCTAAAATAATTTCGACACTAAAAGCCAGATTCCAGTTTGGAAATAACTAAAAAGTTCCCTCAGGTAGAAATAATGCTTAAATAAAGATGTTTAGATGTTGTTGTGTTACGTTACATAGATGTGAGGGTTTATGGGGCATAGGAAGAAACACGCCCCACATAGGGGCTCACTAGCCTTCAGGCCGAGGGGGCGCGCCGCAAGCCTAATAGCCACGCCACGCTACTGGCCCCAAACAGCTGAACCCAAGCTACTGGGCTTCGCAGGCTATAAGGCAGGCATGTCCCACGCATTCATCCTAGAAGACAACCCAACCTCCCCAAACTACGGCCGCGAAATCTTCACCCCAGTCACAATAGTCGAAACCCCACCCCTCACAATCATCGCCCTCCGAGCCTATGAGACCACAACCAACGGCCTAAAAACCCTAGGCGAAGCCTGGGCAAAAACCTTACCTAAACACCTAACCCGAACCCTCAAACCGCCCCCAAACCCCAACCCCGAAGAAGACCTGAAGACACTCGAAGCCAAACTCGACCAAACAGCCACAATCCGAGCCATAGCAGCCACAAACCCGCACAAAGCCGGACTCCACAAGAAGAAACCCGAAGTCTTCGAGGTAGCCATAGGCGGAAATACGCCGAAAGACCAACTAGAATACGGAAAAACCATACTCGGCAAAGAGATAGATGTAACCTCATTCGTGAAGGAAGGCCAATGCATAGACGTAGCTGCGGTAACAAAAGGTAAAGGATTCCAAGGCCCAGTCAAACGGTTCGGAGTCCGAATCCTCCAAGACAAATCACGAAAACACGTCCGAAGCGTCGGGTGCATAGGCCCATGGCACCCAGCCTCCGTAACATACACAGTAGCCAGAGCAGGCCAGATGGGCTACGCTAGAAGAGTCGAACTGAATAAGAGAGTTCTCAAAATCGGCACAACCCCCGCCGAGGCAAACCCAAGAGAGGGATTCAACCGCTACGGCATACTCAAAGGACACTACCTACTACTAAAAGGCAGCATCCCCGGAACCCCCAAACGCCTAATAATATTACGCCAACCAGCCAGACCACACGCACAACCCAAACCACCAACCATCACACTCTTCCCACCAGAGGTAGCAGCCAGATAGCATAGAGGTATAAACCATGACAGCCCACCCCTCAGAGCAAACTCAAACAACTCCTGACCCCACACACACAGTACCAGTCTACACCCTCGAAGGGAAACCAAACAAGAAACTAACCCTACCACCCATATTCCAAACCCCAATAAGACCTGACCTGATCAAGAGAGCAGTACTCGCAGTCCAATCAACCCGCCTCCAACCAAAAGGCCGCGACCCACGAGCTGGGAAGAAAAGCTCAGCCGTCTCCCGAGGCGTAGGCCTCGGCATAGCACGCGTCCCAAGAATCAAAGGCCAAGGCTACCCGAAAGCCGGCCAAGCCGCAATGATCCACAGCGCAGTCGGAGGAAGACTAGCCCACCCGCCCAAAACCGCCAAGATAATACTCAAACGGATAAACAAGAAAGAGAGACATCTCGCCATAAGGTCAGCCATCGCAGCCACTGCAAACACAGACGCCGCCACCAAAAGGGGACATAGACTAGGCACAATAGATACCCTTCCACTCATTGTTGAGGACGAGATAGAGAGAGTAAAAACCACCAACGCCATATGTAAAGCCATTGAGTCCCTTGGACTGGCCGACGAACTGGAGAGGCTCAGAGAGAGTAGTACAAGGATCCGTGCCGGAAGAGGTAAGACGAGAGGCAGAAAATATAGAAACCCATGCGGCCCTCTCATAGTGGTCGCCTCAGACCAAGGCATCAGTAAAGCAGCGTCGAACATACCAGGCGTCGAAACTGCTCTGGTGGACAGACTGAACGCTGAACTACTCGCACCCGGAGCCCACCCAGGTAGACTCACGATCTGGAGCGAGTCGGCCATCAAGAGGCTTGAGGAGGAAAACATCTTCAACTGAGGTAGAACAACGAATGACGCATGACCCCCACAAAGTCATCCTTTACCCTCTGATAACAGAAGAGGCTGTAGCTCTAATCGAGGCTGAGAACAAATTGGTCTTCATAGTGGACCTAAAAGCATCTAAAGAAGATGTGAAGAAAGCTGTGGAGAAGCTCTACGAGGTTAAGGTGGAAAAGGTTAACATCCTCATCACCCCCCTAGGCTCTAAGAAAGCCTATGTGAAGCTCACCCCAGAATACCACGCATCCGACATAGCCATAAAACTTGGAATACTATAACTAGAGGGTAGACATGAAATGGGCAAGAAGATCAGAGTTCAAAGGAGAGGTGCAGGAACCCCAACATTCAGGGCTGCAACCCATAAAAGAGTAGCACCGGCTAGATATCCTTTCACTAGCCTAGCCCAGACCGAGACATTGAAGGGTGTAGTATCATGTCTTGTCCACGACCCCGGGAGGGGGGCACCCCTAGCCTTAATTCGCCTAGCTAACGGGACGGATTTCTACAACATAGCCTCAGAGGGTCTCTACGTAGGCAGAGAGATAGAGATAGGCGAGGAGGCAAGCGTAAGTGTTGGAAATATCCTACCCTTGTCAAAAATACCGGAAGGCACAATGGTCTATAACATTGAACGCCTCCCCGGCGATGGGGGACGATTCATCAGATCATCGGGAGGTTACGCAACAGTTATCGCCCACACGCCAGCAGGAATTGCACTCAAACTGAGTTCAGGTAAGACAGTTTATCTGGATGGGAGGTGTCGGGCTACAATCGGTGTGGCAGCGGGGGCTGGGAGAACTGATAAGCCATTTCTTAAGGCTGGGGAGCGGTTCCACCTTATGAGGGCTAAAGGTCACGACTACCCGATAGTGAAGGGTGTCGCTATGATAGCGGCAGTGCATCCCCATGGCGGGGGACGACATAAGACCGGCTCCCTCAAACCGACTACTGTGGCGAGGGGTGCACCCCCTGGGCAGAAGGTGGGGCTTATAGCTGCACGGCAGACCGGAAGAGCTGAGAAGAGCAAGAAAGCAATGGTCGCTTGATTGGACGAGTAAACTTAAATAAAGCTGTTTGAGTGGAATAGGTAAGTGGGACCTTGCCGAAGGAGTTCCTCTACAGGGGCTATAGCATCGCCCAACTTGAAAGGATGTCGATGGATGACTTCGTTAGCCTTCTCCCTTCAAAGTACAAGAGGAAACTGACACGTGGATTACCCCCGGAGCATAGGAAACTTCTCGAGACTATACGATCGATGAGAAAGAGCGGCAAGCCGCAGAGTGCGCCCATAGAAACTCATGCACGTGATATGCTAATACTTCCTGAGATGATCGGTGTCAACATCGCCGTCCACAACGGGAAGGAGTTTGTGAATGTAACTATTACCCCTGAGATGGTAGGTCATCTCCTAGGCGAGTTCGTTATAACCAATAAGAAGGTTGTACATGGGAACCCGGGCATTGGAGCCAGCCGGAGTTCAATGTATGTTCCTTTGAAGTAGGCTGGACGAGGTTGCCAACAGAGTTATTAACACCTTTTTGCGCCGCTTGGGTTGACTCTGGATGCGTATTGGAAGAGGTTGCACCCGTGTTGTGGGCTCTCTCACGGCATGGAGCTTGACAGCCTAGTCATCTGTGACTCTGCGGTTTTTACAGCCCTCTCAATCTGTTCTAGGGTGGTTCCTAGGTAGTTCTCAGGATTGAGCGCGTCTTCGACTTCCTCTTCACGCATGTACCGCCTTACGTTAGGATCTTTGACCAGAACTTCTTTGAAACTCTTATTCTCAACTAGGCTATTCATTGCCAGCTTTCTCACAAGTTCATGGGCTTCTTGGCGATCCATTCCTTTCCTTGTAAGCGCTAGCATTAAAGCTTCTGACATGAAACGCCCCTGCGTGAGCTCCATATTCTGCCGCATCCTCTCTTCATTAACTCTGAGAGTTGAGAGTATCCGCACCATTAATGCCAGCATGTAGTCTAGGAGTATGAAGGCGGTGGGTATGATGATCCGTTCGGATGAGGACTGGGTTAAGTCTCTCTCATGCCAGGTTGGAATGTTCTCTAGTGCAGGAATTACTAAGCCCCGCACTGTCTTGGCTAAGCCACACACTCGCTCAGAGAAGATTGGGTTGACTTTATGGGGCATCGTGGAACTCCCCACCTGTGACTCGACATCGAAGGCTTCCTGGAGTTCTCCAATCTCAGGTCTCTGAAGTTCTCTAATCTCGGTAGCGAATTTCTCTAGCGTGGACGCTATGAGGGCAAATAGACAGATCAGCTCCCCGTAACGGTCTCGTTGGATTATTTGCGTTGAGACCTCCACGGGTTTTAGACCCAGCCGCTCCATGACCAGATGCTGTATCTCAACCCCCCTAGCGCCCATTCCTGCCTGAGTCCCTACGGCGCCTGTCATTTTTCCAACTAAAACCCTTCTCCTACACTCCATCAGCCTCTCCAAGTGGCGGGAGACTTCCATCATCCAGACTGCAAACTTCAAGCCGAGAGTTATCGGCAGTGCATGTTGACCGTGAGTTCGCCCCACCATGATGGTCTTGGCATATTTCCTAGAAGCCTCCAATAATACACCTTCAAGTCTGATGAGCTTATCTTGGATAAGTGTAAGTGCCTCCTTGAACTGGAGCGCTGTAGCAGTATCGTTAACGTCATTACTAGTGGCTCCTAGGTGGACGTAACCCCCACTCTTGCCGCTTGCCTCAGCCAAAGCTCTGACCACAGCCATAACATCATGTTGAATTATTCCCTCGATCTCCTTCACTCTGCTGGGTTTGACATATTTAACGGAAGCCTTCCCCATGATCACCTCTGCGTCGGCTTGGGGGATTAGCCCCACTTCAGCTTGAGCCCAGGCGAGGGCGGCCTCCACGTCGAGCATCCTCTGGAGGCGATTCTCCTCTTCGAAGATCCTTAGCATCTCAGGCGTCCCGTAACGCCCCGTATCTATGGGTAGGATAGGCATCTCAACCCCCCAAAATCAACTTCACATAGATTCTATTGAGCCACACAAACCTAAAGCTCTATCTATTACCCGACAAAGGGCGGCAAATATATCGAAAACATGTGCATATTAAAAATAAAACTGTCAGAGACGATAGGTTAATGCTACATTTCGCCGAGGACCCTCATACGAAGGTGTTAGCGAATTGAATTCAGCTAAGATTTATCTTCACACTCTCATCTAAGTCTCGACCGTTTCTTCCTTCCACCCACAGGAACGTCGTCGAGGCTAAGGCGACCCCTTTTACCTGTAATGTGACCTCACCCCTTGATCTAAGTTTCGACAGTGCGTCCCCTGAGAGAGTGAAATCTCCCTCAAACTGGATGCGCTCTCCAGGGTAGAGAACTTTCTCTTGATCGTCAATAGGCCCCAAATAGAATTCGTCACACCATATCTGCATGTCGGTAAGGGATAGCTCTACGGTGCAGAAGGAGGGATTCTCCGCCCCCAACGTTATACGGTAGAGTTCCCTAGGCGGATTCTCCAATCGACCTAGAAACGCGACGCTACTTATTTCAACTTCACGCGTGGCTTGATCACCAGTCTGAGCGACACTCTCTGTGCCATAAAAATGAAGACCGACCATGACAACATGTAAGACTAGGAGGTAAATGAACGTAGCAGTCCAGCGTCTACGCATAAAACTTAACCCTTTAACTCCAATAATTGGTCTGTTGCTTAAAATTTTTTACCTAAATCGCAGACGCATGATAAACTTGACCGCTCTTCTCCCTAGAAGAGGCAACTCATGTTCCGTCCACCTTACTCGCAAACAACTCGTTGCCTTCAAACATATCTTTAATACTCATTCGCTTTCACACCCGATTTTTGCACTTACGCTAGGTTCGTTAAACCCAGATCCCTAGCATAGTGTATTACAGTCTGATACTCTTTGGCGGTTACTCGCCGACGTAGCTCAGAGGCTTCGAATGCCCTCCATTCTGGGCGGTACTGATCCATGATGTTAATTCGAGTCTCGGGGTTTAGGTTTTCAGCAATCCAATCCAAAATGGGTTTGGCGCAACATTCAATATGCCCAGGGAGTAGGAGTATTCTAATGATTAGTTCGCCGTAGCGCTTGGCGTATAGATGATTCCGTTGGCAGACCTCCACGTAACGGGGGGCGCTGGATATTCTAATCGCACACTCATTATTACCATACTTGAAGTCTAGCAGGTATATGTCTGCGAATCCTGCTAAAAGTTGCGCAGCTTCCTCACTGTAGTAGGAGTTGCTATTCCAGACAACTGGAATGTTAACTTTCACGTGTGTGAACGTTTCCAGCCAGTGCTTCAGCCACGGCGTAGGATCTCCCCCTACAAGGTTTGCGTTCCGGCAACCGCGGGCTTTAAGCCTTTCAATAACCCAAGCCAGCTTTTCAGGAGAGTAGATCTCCCCAGCCTCATAGTGCTGAGAGATAGTCCAGTTCTGGCAGTGGATGCATCTCATTGTACATCCGCAGGTGAAAATGGTGCCAGAGGGGACGAGTTCAGCTTCCTCACCCATATGCTCGAAGAAACTGGAAACCTCTATGCCGCTACCACATCGACAGAAACCCACCTCACCCCTCAGCCTATTAACCCTATCCCTCCGCTCGCAGAGGTGGCAGCTGGCCAGTATTCGCTTTCCTATCTTAACCTTCAGGTCTAGGTATGACCTCCCCGGCTGAGGCGCCCCTACGACAGCTCTCTCCTCCTCGTCTATGCGTCGCTCCAGTTCGTAGTAACGCTCAGTTAACTTATGGTGAAGCTCCCAGAGATCCTCGATAGACTCCTCTCCGCTGAACTCTGCGGCAAGGCTTTTTGCTATTAGAAACTTTGAGAGCCTTTTGCCTTGAAGTATACCGAAGTATCTAGAGAGGCTGCGCTTGCATCTCTCATCTTTGAGGATGGTTAGGGCATCCGGGCGGAAGACTTCCCACGCCAAAATGTCGAGCCACCGATAGAAAATATCACATGATGAGGCTTAAGAATTTTGATTACAGCTCCGTAGAGCAGGATTGATTCAGACGATAAGACCTAAAATCGCAGTGGGAGTTACGACGTATATGATCTTTGGGCTTGCAATTGTAATATGGATTCAATTTGAGTTAAACTGTTTTATACATACAAGATGTTCAGAAAGATTAGCGTTCATGTGCAGAAGGGCTTCACTAAAATCTGCTATTAAAAAGAAGACCGCGTTTAAAAATTTGAATGCTAAATTGCGAGGGTTCTCCATCCTTACATTATCCCTAGCAATCTTTAAAGGGGTATGCCTTATGAACTTTAATCCTGCACAGCCGACAACTTTATACCCGTATTTATGAAAGTCAGCTGCTACCCAGCCGCTTCTGTGTTCTTGGTGAGGATTTCTGTCAAAAATGCTCTGAGGCATATAACCATTAGGGGTGGTTATTATGGAGGCTTTTCTAGCTATCCTATCCAAATCCTCTAGAAAATGGAGACCTTCCTTGGCTGTTAGGTGCTCAATTACCTCCATGCTTACTACAATATCTACAGACTTAGCTTTTAATGGTAAATATCTAGCATCCGCGCATATGTACTCCTCATAGAGCCTGAGATGTTTGGCTTTTCTTATATAGGGAACATACACGTCAATTCCTATCTTGTATCCTTCTGCGCCCAAACATGCTAGTGCAGTATTTATCCCGCAACCTACATCAACTATTATGCTATCTTTAAATTTTTCCAGACAATTCTTAACATAGTAATGGTG
The DNA here is from genome assembly GCA_038883335.1 of Candidatus Bathyarchaeia archaeon. Classification (NCBI taxonomy): domain Archaea; kingdom Thermoproteati; phylum Candidatus Bathyarchaeota; class Bathyarchaeia (SeqCode); species Bathyarchaeia archaeon. The sequence goes on along the minus strand of JAVZMI010000011.1, from coordinate 23,393 downwards.
TCCTTTGAGGAGGACAGACCTTAACCTTCGATATAAACCATTCATTATCCACCAGACACCTTCTTCATTCTTATAACTTTAACTACCGAAAGACAATACTGACGTAGCCACTGGATTATCGCCAGATTCACCATATTTCTAAAATACTGAACTTCGATGCCGCCTAATTCCAGAGTAAGACCGAACTAAATTTCACTGTGCTAACCCCGTGTATCAAGCATGGCGAACTAAAGTCTAAATCTTCTTCTTTGAAGAAGAGAAATATAGGTAGAGAAAGCTCCATCTGTGGGGGAATCCGCCTGATAATTGTTCCTGGACCGGCTTCGAGATATCTCGGCTTGAGGGTCGCCGAGCTGTTGGGAGTGAGAACTGTGGAAGTTGAGTCAAAGTTCTTTCCCGACGGCGAAAGCTACGTCCGGTTTAAAGAAGATCCTAAAGGCGCGGATGTGGTAATAGTCCAGTCCACATACCCACCACAGGACACACACCTCCTCCAGCTGCTGCTTCTATCAGATACCGCGCTCAGGCTCGGCGCTGAGACAGTCACAGTGGTGGTTCCCTACCTAGCATACTCACGCCAAGATAGGGATTTTCGCCCATATGAACCTATCAGCATCAGAACAGTTCTAAAACTTATCAAAAGCTGTGGAGTAAGCCGCCTCATAACCTTAAACATCCACGAACCTTCAGTCCTGAAGAATTCTGGTTTGAAGGCAGAGAACCTTTCTGCAGTCCCTAACCTGACAGAGTATCTCGTTAAACTGGGCCTTTCCGGAGCTGTAGCCTTGGCTCCCGACGAGAAAGCCGTGAAGATGGCTATGGAGTTGGCTGAGACATTGAGAGGAGGGTATGGCCGATTTGCTAAGAAGAGGGATAGGCTCACCGGCGAAATAAACATAACCAGTGAACTCCAAGTCGCCGTGGAAGGTAAGGATATAGTCATCGTGGACGATATTATAAGTAGCGGTTCCACTACAGCCGCCGCCGTTAGGGAGCTTAAAGCTCGAGGTGCTAGAAGGGTATATGCTGCTTGCGTACACCCAATCCTCGCCCCAGGAGCATACGAGAAGATCAAGGAGGTTGGGGCTGAGGCAGTCATAGGCACCGACACTATACCAAGCAAAGTCAGCCTAGTCACGGTAGCACCGACCATTGCCCAGGCACTGAGGATTATATAACTTGGCGCGCGCAGCTAAAGTGATTGGGTGTGAGTAAGATCTTCTTCGTCCTTTCCGGCGAACATCCTACACTACCAAAGGCTGAGGTTGAAGCTATACTAAAATCCGAGTCTGCCCCCTACATGGTTGTGGGAGAGGAAACTCAGCTTCTGACATTAGACCTGGACCCAGCAGTAGCTGGAGTAGTTGTAGAGAGGTCAGCCTACGCCCGCCTCTGCTGCAGAGAGATCTTCAGATGCCAAGCTGAAACCTTTGAACAGATAATCAACTCAGCCCATAAGGTTAGCTTCAAAGGCTTCCTAAAGCCGAAGGAGAGCTTTATGGTTAGAGTAAAGAGAATTAGGAGTGACTCGAAGCATATCGACACATCAGCTTTAGAAAGGATGCTTGGAGCCGCAATATGTAGGCAGGTTGAGGGGGCGTGGGTTAGCTTCGAGAGCCCGATGCAAGTCTTCCTCGGCTTTCTTACCGACGGCAACTTTGTCTTCGGGTTGAGGTTATTGGAAGCGGAGGCGAAGAAGTTTTACCACCGAACACCGAGGAGGAAACCCTTCTTCCATCCCTCATCTTTACAGCCCAAGCTGGCGCGGTGCATGGTAAACTTGTCTAGAGCACGGGTTGGGCAGGTTGTGTATGACCCCTTTTGCGGTACAGGTACAGTAATGGTTGAGGCGGGTCTGATGGGCTTTGAGACATTGGGCTCAGACCTAATTGAGAGGATGGTTAAAGGAGCCAAACTGAACCTAAATTCCTTTAAGGTGAAAAGTTACCACCTGCTGGTTAGTGACGCCTTGAACCCACCGATTCACAGTGTGGACTCAGTCGTTACAGATCCACCTTATGGACGGTCTGCCACAACAAGGGGGCTCACCACAGCATCCATAGTGGAGGCATTCCTCTCCAAGGCAGACAGCCTATTAACTAAAGGTGGTATTATATGTATGGCATCCCCCAAAACAGTCAACATTGCCAGCATTGGAGAGAGACTCGGTTTCAAGGTTATAGAGGCACACCAGATTCGCGTTCATAGAAGCCTAACGAGGGAGATTGTGGTATTGGCGAGGAGGTGAACTGATTGGAAGTCATATTTTTAGGGACTGGTGCAGGTGTTCCCAGCGTTGAGAGAGGATTGGCCTGCATCGCACTAAAGTATGAAGGGCAGTTAATCCTCTTTGACTGTGGGGAAGGAGCTCAAAGACAGATGATGAGGGCACACCTCGGCTTTGGGAGACGGATGAAAGTCTTTGTCACTCACCTTCACGGCGACCATGTGCTGGGTGTACCTGGACTCCTCCAAACAATGTCTCTGCTTGATAGACGAGAGAAACTTGAGGTGTATGGTCCAGAAGGCTTGGCGAAATTCATAGCCACTGTGAAGGATCAGTTGCGGTTTAACCTCCGTTACCCATTGGAGGTATTGGAGGTAGGGGAAGGAGTAGCCTGTAGGGGTGAAGGGTTTAAGATACAAGCACGGTGGGTGGAGCACACAATCCCAACCCTCGCCTACGCGTTCATCGAGGATAAGAAGCCTGGGAAGTTCCATCCAGAAAAAGCTTTAGAATTACAGATCCCGAAAGGACCCATGTGGCACCGGCTCCAACACGGCAGAGCTGTAAAACTTCCGGGAGGTCGCGTGGTCAAGCCTGAAGAGGTGGTAGAGCCTCCCAGCCCGGGAGTTAAGATAGTCTACTCCGGCGACACACGGCCATGCCGATGCCTCACTGCCCTAGCCGAAGAGGCTGATCTACTCATCCATGAGTCAACATTCGGCGACGAGTTCCGTGAGGCTGCTGAGGCTGAGTTGCATAGTACACCTAGTCAAGCTGCAACGCTAGCTAAGAAGGCAAAGGTGAAGAGGCTGATCCTGACCCATGTCAGCGCTAGATACAGGGATCCCTCGATTCTGGTGAGCCAAGCGAGGGAGGTCTTCGAGAGCGTAGAAGTAGCTGAGGATTTTATGCGGGTTATACTTTAGATGACGTGCATTCATCCACAAACTCTCGGAGAGTCCTCAGGCTTTGGAGAGGGTTGAAAACTGACTCTACCATAAGAATACCTTCGAAGCTATTACTCTTCAGATGGGCTAGGGTCTTGGTCCAGTTGATAGATCCATCTCCTACATCGAGGTGTGCATCAGAGAAGCCTCCGTTGTCGTGAATGTGGACATGCACAATCTTGCCACTAAATTTCCTCAAGAATGCCTCTAACTGACCGACAATATGGGCATGGCCTACGTCTAAGGCCAACCCAACGTTAGGCCTCGCTAACTGGAAGAAACCTTCAAACTCCTCAGCCTTCGTCAGAATCGCTGAGAAGCCGCCGGGCATATTCTCGATGCCCAGTTTAATTCCCATATCCTCGGCGTAGCCTGCCAGCTCATCGACAGCCTCAAGGTTTAGCTTCACATCTAGACCTGGGAAGAAGCTACTCAGCGGGCCGTGGTTTCCAGGGTGGAAGACCCAGACCTCCGCCCCCAACAAACTTGCATTTGAGAGGGACCTCTTCGAGATCTCAAGACTTAGCCTCCGCATTTCAGGGTTTAGGGAAGCTATATTTAGATCTGTGAAGGGAGCGTGGACGGTAAAGGCCAGATTGTAAGACTCTTTCAACTCTTTAAGGAGTCTGATCTTCTCCTGATCGAGCCTATGCCAGTGCTCGTCAACGATCTCCCAATATTTACATTCAGCACCATACATAGCTATCTTATGAAGTAAATCTTGGAAAGGCTTCTTAGAGGCGAATAAGGAAGAAATTCCAATCTTCAAAGGCTTCACCTATGAGTATGCTCAGCTCTCTCTCCTCACCTCTTTTAGTACCCCCTCCAATATGCTCAGCCCCTCGTCTATTATCTCGCGGGTGACTGTTAATGGAGGGTTTATCCGTAGCGTCGAAGCGCCAGCGAGTGTTAGGCAGAGACCCCTCTTCCAGCACGTGGTGATGACCTCCTTCGCCTCCTCTTCAGCCGCCCTCTTCCCTTTGCCCTCCCTGACAAGTTCCACGCCCACCATTAGACCCTTCCCTCTCACATCCCCAATCAAAGGGTGTTCACCGCGAAATTCCTCCAAACGGCGGAGGAGGTACCGCCCTTGATTGGTGGCATTATCCAGCAACCCTTCATCTTTTATCGTATCTATGGTAGCTATGGCTGCGGCAAGGGTTAGAGGGTTAAGCCCTAAACCGCCTGCGTTAATCTCTACATCCCAGTCAGCCATATCAGCCCTAACAGCGAAGCCGCCAAGAGATAGCCCCCCAGCTAAGTCTCCACCAAAACATGTTAGATCTGGCTCCACCGCCCAGCATTCAATAGCAAACCACCGCCCTGTCCTCCCAATCCCACACTCACCTTCATCAACCAGCAAGGGAATTCCATAACATTCCAGAAGCTTCTTCAGCCTTATGAAATACTCTGAAGGGGGTATCACACATCCGCCTTCACCCAGTATAGGCTCAGCCACTACCGCGGCAACATCTTCAGGTGGGAGAAACCGCTTGAAGACGCAGTCCTCCAAAAAGTCAACACAACTATAACTACAGTTAGAAGGCTCTAGTTTGAGGGGGCAACGGAAACAGTAGGGATATGGCGCCTGGTAGACGTTAGGCAGGAAGGGCCCAAGGTATCTGCGCCGGACAGGCTTATCGGCTGTGAGGGTTAAGGCGCCGTAGGTCTCCCCATGGAAAGCTCCGATGAAACCGATGAAGTAATGCTTTCGAGTGTGCCACCTTAGAAGCTTCAAAGCCACCTCCAATGGAGTGGATCCACCACCGTCGAGGTAGATACTCTTCTTGTAGCCGCCTGGGGTTATCTTGGACAGAGTATCCGCTAGCGTAAGCATCTCCTCCGAACAGTGGCTGGGGGGTATGTGAGTTGAAGACCCGATTTTAGCCTTCAGGGCGCCTATTATTCTCGGGTGGTTATGCCCGAGGCTTAGGAGACCTCCCCCTGAGGTAAAGTCTATGTAGCTGTTCCCGTCTACGTCAGTCAAGACGGAGCCTTCTCCACCGCTTGGAACGAGTGTATAGGGTCTCAGCCCTCCTCTAACTAGGAGGCTGACCTCTCTTCGAATAACTTCCCGTGCCTTTGGGCCTGGAGGCACCGCGGAGATTTTAGAGAACACCCGCTTCATGATCTCTACCTTAACACCTACGAGGAAAGCAGAGGGTTGAGATAGTTTTACTTTAGAAGAGGCGAAACTTAGCCGCCGGAGAGGTTAGGAGTTTCGTATTGAGGTCTCGATGGCGCTTGGCTTTGAGTGTTTTCCGTCCATCTCAAACGTAGCCGAACCGGTACTTATGTTTCCCATTATTAAGTCTCTAGGGAAGACTCGTGGAATTAGCTCAACAGTAGCAACCGCCTTACCGATAGCTTTCCATCTAGCCTTCAAAGTTACAGTAGCAACCTTCTTATTAAAGAAGGCCAAACATGCCACTACATACTTCATCACGAGCTTCTCACCCACCAAGACTATAGTGGATTTAACCTCGGTGTTAGACAAACCCCAACCCTTCTGTACCCAACTCACGATATGACGTTCAATTAAGATAAAGTATTTAGCTATTATGCACAGTTTAAAGCGTCGATAAAAAAATGGCAAGCTCCATACGCATATAAAGAATTACATATTAACACAACCAGAGGTGACGGATATAATAGTATGGTCTACACCAAAAATACAGTTGACATATATCCGCACTTAGAGGTTGTGAATGGAGTGTTTATGCGGTGGTGAATCATTAGGTCAGAGGGCGAAGGTTGTGGATAAGATAGTACCAGATACCTCGGTAGTCGTGGATGGAAAGATCAGTCAACTCATGGAGAAAGGCGAAATTAAAGACGCGGAGATAGTAATTCCGCTTGCAGTTTTGGACGAACTTCAAGCCCAAGCCTCTCAAGGACGCGAGACTGGCTTCTTCGGTTTAAACGAGCTTAAGAAGATTCAAGCCTTGAGCAGTGATAGAAATGTTAAGGTGAGGTTCTCAGGTGTGAGACCTACCCTCGAGGAGATAAGACTTGCGAGAGGAGGGAGGATCGATGCCATAATAATGGATGTGGCTAAAGGTGAAGGCGCCGTACTTTTAACAGCAGACTACGTTCAGTCGCTAGTCGCTGAGGCCAAGGGTGTAAGCGTAAAGTACATGCCGCCTGAGCCGAAGCCTATAAGGTTGAGCTTCGAGGAGTACTTCACGCCGGAGACCTTGAGCCTCCACCTCAAAGAGGAAACTCCGCCCTTAGCGAAGCGTGGAAAGCCGGGTAAACTTGAGCTGGTGAAGGTTAGAGATAAACCTTCAACCGCTGAGGAGTTGAACAAGATGATAAAGGAGATCTATGAAGCGGTAGAGGTTAGTAGGGACGGTTTCGTCGAGATCAGCAGAAGTGGAGCCTCCGTCATCCAGCTGGGCATCTACCGAATCGCGATAGCCCGACCTCCATTCTCAGATGGCTTAGAGGTCACGGTAGTCAGACCAGTGATGAAGCTAACCTTAGAAGATTACAAACTCTCAAAGAAGCTGATTAAACATTTGGAGAGCAAAGCTGAAGGCATCCTAATCGCTGGGCCGCCCGGCTCGGGGAAGACTACCTTTGCTTCCTCCCTAGCTGAGTTTCTAATGAGGAAGGGACGTGTTGTGAAGACTCTGGAGTCTCCAAGAGATCTCCAAGTGGGCCCCGAGGTAACTCAGTATCGACCTCTGGAAGGCAGCTTCGAGAAGACTGCAGACATACTACTCCTAGTCAGACCTGACTACACTATCTTCGACGAGGTCAGGAAGACTGAAGATTTCAGGGTCTTTGCGGATATGCGTCTAGCGGGGGTTGGAATGATCGGCGTTGTTCACGCTAGCGACCCAATTGGCGCCATCCAGAGGTTCATAGGTAGAGTTGAGTTGGGGATGATACCCTACATAGTGGACACCATCCTCTTCATAAGGTATGGGGAGATAACGAAGGTCTACGAGCTGAGCCTAGTGGTAAAGGTGCCTACGGGAATGGCGGAGGCAGACCTCGCCAGACCGGTGGTTGAGGTTAGAGACTTTGAGAGTAGGGTTCTAGAGTTTGAGATCTATACGTTCGGGGAAGAGAACTTCATAATCCCAGTCTCAAAGGGTACCGAAGTCAGGGGTATAAAGAGGCTTGCAGCTGAGAGGATACTTCAGGAGGTTAAAAGATTCGATCCGAAAGCTGAGGTGGAGGTAACTTCGGATAATATGGCCACTGTCAGAGTCGAGAATACTCATATCCCACGGCTGATCGGAAAAGATGGCTCAGTCATTTCCAAGCTAGAAGAGAAGCTTGGGATTCGCATCGACGTGGAGCCTCGACCTCTCACGACGGTGCATGAAATCGAGTTTGAGGTTAGAGAGACAAGCGACGCTGTTGAGTTAATCTTCGGCAAAGAGGCTGCCGAGAAGAAGATAGCAGTATATGTCGATGATGTGTTCCTATTCTCGGCGATGGTGAGTAAGAGAAGCCGAGTTAAAGTTACAAAGCGCTCCGAGATAGGAAAAGAGCTGATTAAAGCCCTAGTCGCCAAAAAGAGAATCAAAGTTCTAGTATAGACATGGTGCACAAACTAACAAATGGACAAATCGGAGAGGAAGAGATTACGTGAAAGTCAAAAACAGCCTCATTATGCTTGTTCAAGGCGACATTACTGATCTGGCGACGGATGCGATCGTGAATGCAGCCAATTCTGCCCTACAACTTGGCGGCGGAGTTGCAGGTGCCATCAGACGGAAGGGTGGACCAAAAATTCAGGAAGAGTGCGATAGGATAGGAGGCACCCACGTTGGTGGTGCTGTGATCACCACGGGTGGCAATCTAAAGGCGAAATACGTAATACATGCGGTAGGGCCGAGGCGTGGGGACGAGAATGAAGATGAGAAGTTGAAGTATGCAACATTGAATAGCCTTAGACTTGCAGATCAATACAACCTAAAGAGTATAGCGTTTCCAGCCATATCTACCGGCGTCTTCGGGTTCCCTATCCAGAGGTGTGCAGAGATCATGCTGTCGGCTACTGTCGAATATCTCAAGGGCATAACAGGTCTGGAGAAGGTTATATTCTGCCTCTACAGCCCAGAAGCCTTTCAAGTCTTCAAAGCGGAGTTAGAGAAGCTTAGAGAAAAAGCCATGTAACTTGATCCTCAGAAGCTTAGGCAGGGCAGCTGAATGCTGAATGGTGTACGCCTCCGCTTATGGAGGAGGTATGACTTGATGACTATATCTTTAAGGTTTAATGGGTTGTCCACGTAGGTAACAACAGCGTTCCCATTAAGCCGCGCCATCTTCTCACAAATGCGCCTCAGCTCCGGCCGTTTATCGAGCATAATAATATTCAGCTGAACTTCTCTTTCACCAGCCTTGTAAGCGGCTCTGAGGGCGCTTTCCTCAGGAGTCTGGCCGCGTAAGGATGAACATGTAGGCTCACCATCAGTTATCAGGAGGACAACCCTGTTACCATCCTCTTTCATGAGTGTATTTGTAGCAAATTCTAGGGATAGCCCTATATCCGTGTATCCGTAGGGTTTCAGTCGCAGGATCTCAGCTGGGGCCACTGGGAAAGGCTTCTCATTATACCCGAATATGAAGATATGATCGTCTTTGTACCACTCTTGGAGTAGTTCTCTAAAGGCCATAGCAGCCATTATGGTTCCGATAAATTTCGCTCCAAGCATCGAGTAGGAGCAGTCCATCAAGATTACGAATGAGGACTTAGATTTGTGGAGTGGAAGCCTAGCTTTCAAGTCATCAAGGCTAATCTCTAAATTTACTGGATTCTTTATGGCTGTCTGGATTAGGGTCTCCTGGATGTCTATCATATCATAAGTGTGCTGGAAGTCATCATAGTCTCTCAATATGTGGGAGGGTTGTTCCCCGAATCCTGCGGCCTCAACTTCATGAGGTCCTATGCCATACTCCTTCAAACCTGCGAGAACTTCCTTAAGCACCCGCTTAGCTATAATCCTCTCGCTGACCTCGTTGAACTCAGGGCTAATGGTCTGAAGGTCGGCGCAAAGCCAATGTTCCTCCCTCTTTATGCCAATCAACCCCTCCTCAGCCAGCTCTCTAGCTATAATTCCAAAAAAGTTTCGAACCAGACTGCCTACCGAGATGTCAGTAGGTTGGATGACTCCAGCCTTAACCTTGGTTACTATATCCTCCCAAGACTTCTCTTTGGCAGCCTGTTGTCGCAGATAATAGTCATCCAGCTGATCTGCACCCCTCCGAGGTAATCTTTTCCGGCATCCACCCTTTCCGTCCTCCTCATTATTCTTTCTAAGATCTTCTGCTGGGTCTTTCATGAGTATCAAGTCTGTTAAACCATTTTTTTGGTAGTCTTCACTATGCTTGAAGAGGTGGTAGACCAGCTTCTCGGCGAACTCATTGCCAAATATTGACGATATACCTTTCTCTCTCGGCTCTTTGCAGAGCTCACACTCAGGTTTCAAACTTTTCCATCCCTCGCATCAGGTAGCCTCTCTCTTTCCGCTCAACTAGCCTAGGTAGACAGAGAGCAATAGAGTGGAGCAGTATCTCCAAAGCGGAGAGGTAGAGGTCTTCATCAAGCTCTTCTCTCTCAGCTATCTGTCTAACGGCCGAGTCAACCGTTTCGTTTCCCTTAAGTCTGGAAACCGTGGTCTGATCTATCGGGAGATACCTTCTACCGTTCAGCTCGACACCAGCCATGCGAAGCTCCTCATATAGCTCGACGAACCTATCTGAGGGAATTTTGTCGTAGATCTCCTTGCAAGTTTCTTTTATGGCTTCATTTACCAAGCACCGTATGATTTCCGTCTTACTTACAGTCGCCCCAGCCTCAACCTCTATACGCCCAGCTAATGCAAGTCTCACAATCTGGTAGGACTCACCGTAGTCGCTGAGGAGGGGGCTCTCTCTACCACTCCTCAAAGCCCTAGATTTGACGTGGTCGTATAGTTTTATGGTGGCTCTGCAGGAGGGCTCAGATTCTATATTTTTTGCGAGCGGGCATCTGGATTCCCCACTCCTTCCATACCTAACAGCCCTTGCCAGTATCTTGAGATGCCAGCTAGGAATTCGCGGATCTTTTTTCAAGACTTTAGAGATGTACATATTCCTCTTTCCGATCTCGATCTCTTCTTCAAGAGTTGCAGGGGGACCTATCACTATCTCCTCCATCCTGTCTAGGAGGGGCTCCTTTATCGGGTTCGTTCCCCTGTAGTTTGCAGGGTTAGTTGAAGCTAACTCCAAGGTCTGAATTTTGAACGGCAGCACGTCGCCTTCCATAGTGGTTACTTGCTGCTCCTCGAAGAGTTCATGCAGGAGAGTCTGAAGGGAAGATGGCACAGCCCCCAACTCGTCAAAATAGCCTACCCCCCGATTAGCCTTTAAAGCTCTCCCAGGTATGAAGACCTCTGGATGGTCAAGATCGTAGCCTTCCCGAATCTTCTGGATGGATATACCTCCAATCAGCTGCCTTGAAGTTAACATGGGGTCACCTGGGATTCTGATCCAAACCCGTGGTATCCACGAAAGCTCGACGACTTTATCCTCTAGAACCTTCTTTTTGCAAGAGAAGCATGTTGGATGAAGGGGGTCATCGTATATTTTGCAACCCTTTACTGCCAACTGTTTCTCAGGGAGCAGTTTCGCAATCGCCTTGGAGAAGGTCGTCTTGCCGTAACCACGCCTGCCCTTAAAGAGTATAGGTGAACCTGAGAGGAGGGCGTTCTTCACCAGCTCCTTCTCTTCTTCCTTCCCAACTATATCTGGGAAAGGATCTCTACCCTCCCTCTCCTCCTCAATTATCTTTTCCGTGATATAATCTACAGGCGTCCTGGAATGGTATTTAACGTAGGGATCTGACCAGAGATCTATCTCACTACCATCTAAAGTGAAACGGGGAGCATTACCCCTACTTACCTTTACATCCTCAAAAAATAAGGATTCGACTTCAAACTTCATTAAACTGTTTTCTCCGCCGAACTTGCAATTACCAAGTTCAAACTACAAACTAACTTTTATCTATTTCTTTGAAATAGTAATGTTTTTATGAGCCTTCTACAAATTGAAAAATCCCCGCTTCTTTACCGCGACATCTTCACCCATCTCTTTGGCAAGCTCTCTCAACAACGCTATTTGACGCTCGCTAAGTTTTGTGGGCACTTGTACATGTACCTTCACGAGCTCATCACCACGACCGAATTCACCCAGCTTAGGCAACCCTCTCCCCTTTAACCTGAAAACTGAACCGCTCTGAGTGCCGGCTGGAATCTTCAGTTTAACCTTCCCATTTAAGGTGGGAACCTCGATCTCCCCTCCAAGGGCAGCCAAAGGGAAGCTTATAGATGTCTCACAGATTATGTCGCTGCCATCCCTCTCGAATATCTTATGCGGCTTCACATGGACTACGACGTAAAGATCGCCTGGAGGACCAAGATTAGGACCAGCTTCACCTTCTCCTCTCAATTTCAACATGTAACCTGAATCTACACCAGCTGGAACCTTGATCTGAAGCGTCCTAGTGCGCCTCACAATCCCAGTTCCGTGGCAGATGCGACATGGAGACTCAACCCGCACACCCTTTCCACCACAGAGGTTACAAGTTTGGATTTGAATGAGCTGAGCCCAGCCTGAAACACGCTTGTATTGAACCTGCCCAGTCCCTCCACATTTTTGACATTTCACCGGCTGAGTCCCAGGCTGGGCTCCCGAACCGTTGCAGAGAGAACACCTCTCATCTCGGGGAACCTGTATCTGAGACTCAACTCCCGAAGCAGCCTCCTCGAGGCTGATCTCCAGGTCGTACCTCAAGTCAGCGCCTCTCACAGGGCGATAAGTCTCATGAGGTCTACGGTAGGGTTGCCGGCCGAAGAACATATTGAAAATGTCTTCAAACCCTCCGAAGCCGAAGCCCAAATCTTTGAAGATGTCACTGAAATCAGCTCCCCGGAAGATGTCTTCAGTTGTGTACCGCCCATGTATACCCTCGTGGCCAAAACTATCATACTGCCTCCGCTTCTCCTCATCGGAGAGCACAGCGTAGGCTTCTGAGATCTCCTTAAATTTCTCTTCAGCCTCAGGGGATTTGTTCCTATCTGGATGGTACTGTAGGGCTAGCTTGCGGTAAGCTGCCTTGATCTCATCTAGGCTTGCATTTCTAGGCACGCCTAGAATCTCATAGTAATCTCTCTTGCTCATTAAGCGTTCAGCGGAGAAGAGTGGTGAAGTAATTTTTATCTCTTATCTTTCTCTTCTTCCACTACCTTGTAGTCGGTCTCGATTACTTTCCCACGAGTCTCATTAGTTTTCTTAGACTCCTCACTAGCGGCTTGCCGTTGTGCGTATTGTTGAGCAGCCTGCTGATATACCACCGTACCAACCTCTTGAAGGACCTTGGTAAGGGCTTCGTTCTTCTCTTTTATCTTATTGATGTCCTTCCCAGCTAAGGCGTCCTTCAGCTCGTTGACAGCCTTATCGATCCTGTCCACATTTTCTTTGCTTATTTTATCGCCCAGATCCTTCTTTGTCTTCTCTGCTGTGTATATTAGCGAGTCGGCGGTGTTACGCAGCTCAGCCTCCTCCTTCTTCTTCCTGTCTTGTTCAGCGAACTGCTCAGCCTCCCGGATCATACGCTCCTTCTCTTCCTTTGAGAGCTTCGTGGACGCTGTGATCGTTATCTTTGCCTCTTTATTGGTTCCGAGATCTTTAGCACTCACATGAAGTATACCATTGGCGTCTATGTCGAAGGTTACCTCGATTTGAGGTACTCCCCGAGGTGCGGGTGGAATTCCTGTTAAATTGAACATACCTAACGAGACGTTATCAGCCGCCATAGGTCTCTCTCCTTGTAGGACATGAATTGTAACAGTCGTCTGGAAGTCAGCAGCCGTAGTGAATATTTGACTTCTCTTTGTTGGGATGGTTGTGTTACGCTCTACAATTTTAGTGAATATCCCACCCATCGTCTCAACTCCTAGTGATAGAGGCGTCACATCTAAGAGCAGTATATCCCTAACCTCGCCAGCTAAAACAGCGCCCTGAATGGCAGCGCCGACTGCTACACACTCCATCGGGTCAACTCCACGCTCTGCAGGCTTGCCGAGGAAATCCTCAACAACCCTCCTGACAAGGGGCATCCTTGTCTGTCCGCCGATCAGTATTATCTTGTCTATGTCTTTTGGCTCAAGCTTCGCATCAAGTAGCACTTTTTCAATGGTTGCCTCAATCCTCTTGACTGTGGGTAACGCCAACTCTTCAAGCTTCGCTCTAGTTAATGTTAAGTGGAGGTGTTTAGGACCTTGGGCATCCACCGCTATGAATGGCAGGTCTATGTCCGTTGTCATGAGTGTTGAGAGCTCTATCTTTGCCTTCTCAGCAGCCTCTTTGAGCCGGACCATGGCAAGCTTATCGCTCTTGAGATCTATGCCAGTCTGCCTCTTGAACTCTTCGCAGAGATACTCCATCACCGCTTTATCTATGTCAGCCCCCCCAGTCTGAGTATCCCCGCTCGTAGCTTTAACCTCGAAGACGCCGCCTCCGAACTCCATAACCGTAACGTCATGCGTCCCCCCTCCGAAGCTGAAGACCATGATCTTCATCTCTTTGTCAAGTTTATCCAAGCCATAAGCGAGGCTTGCAGCTGTAGGCTCGTTAATGATTCTTACAACTTCTAGACCTGCTATCTCGCCGGCGTCCTTTGTAGCCTGCCTCTGGTTGTCATTGAAGTGAGCTGGAACAGTAATAACGGCCTTCTTGATGGGAATTCCTAAGTATGTTTCAGCGTCCTTCTTGATTTTCTGGAGTATGAAAGCAGAGATCTGCTGGGGTGTATACTCCTTACCGTGGACTCTTACTTTGTAGTCTGTTCCCATCTTCCTCTTAATCTCGAAGATGGTCCCCTCAGGGTTGGCGGAGGCTTGCCTCTTCGCAGGCTCACCCACCAAAAGCTGTCCATCCTTAGTGAAGGCAACAACGGAAGGGAACATCTTGCCAGCTATCGTTGGGCCTTCCGCACTCGGTATCACGGTAGGTCTACCGGCCTCCATCACCGCGGCGGCGGAGTTTGTGGTCCCCAAATCGATTCCTATTATCTTCTCTTTGCTGTCACTTTTGCTCATTTAGAATCAACCTCTACTTCTTCTCCTCTACAGCCCCCATCCCCTCTTTAGGAGCTACCGCAATATTAACCATACTCGGCCTGATGACCTTACCTTTAAACAGGAAACCTTTTCTAACCTCTGATATGACTGTCCCTTCTGGGCAACCCTCAACTGCAATCCTAGACACTACCTCGTGCATGTTTGGGTCGAAGGGTTTTCCAATAGTCTCGATCGGGGTTAGCCCCTCACGTTTTAGGATGTCGTAAAGCTTCTTCAACGTGATCTTCAACCCTTCTGAGACGACGTCCCTATTCTCATGTTCCGAGGCGATTTTAGCAGCGAGCTCGAGCTCATCGATGATGTCGAGGAAGTTTCTAAGCAACCTTTCACTGTTAAGCTGTATCATCTCATTAACTTCTTTCTCTACCCTCTTGCGGTAGTTATCGAAATCAGCTTGGAGATATTTCAGACGGTTGAGATATTCCTCAGCCTTCAGTTGCTCCTCTCTCAAACTCTTCCTTAGAAGCTCTATTTCATCTGTTGGAGCTTCCTTAAGATCTTCAACCTTCCCTCCACTCTTTTCTGACGCAGCCAATAGGGTATCAGGCTCCGCTTGGGAGGGTAAAAATAAAAAATGTGGCTTGTTAGTCACCCAAGCCCTCAGTCTCAGGGCCTTCAGAACCTGGGGCCTTCTCTTTCTCCTTTGGTTCCTTCGTCTTTCCTGCGGCGACTACATCGTCAATTCGCAGTAGCATTGTTGCCGCTTCTGTTGCCGACTTGACTATCTGTTCTTTGACAGCCAGCGGCTCCCAAACATCCAGCTTCGACATATCCTTAACACAACCTCCGAGGGGATCAACACCAGCCCATAGTTCGCCATTCTCATGCCGAGACTTCAACTCTGCTATAATGTCGATAGGTTCTAGCCCAGCATTCTCCGCGAGGGAGATCGGTATAACTTCCAACGCCTCCGCAAAGGCCTGAACTGCCAACTGTTCTCTTCCTGAAAGTTTATCAGCCCACCGTCTAAGTTCCGATGAGACCTCTACTTCTGGGGCGCCTCCTCCAGCTACAATCTTGGGCTTGTGGATTACATCTTTGACAACACAGAGGGCATCATGGATTGAGCGCTCAGCCTCGTCGACAACTTTATCAGTTCCACCCCTCACGAGCAGTGTTAGTGACCTTGGGTTTTTACAACCTTCGACGAACAGCCATTTGTCCTCCCCCAGCTTCCTCTCCTCCACGAGTTTAGCAAACCCAAGATCTGTAGCCGTCAAATCGTCAAGGTTGTTAACCACCTTGCCGCCGCATGCCTTCGCAGCCTTCTCCATGTCAGACTCCTTGACACGTCTAACGGTGAGGATTCCACGCTTGGATAGGAAGTGTTGTGCTATGTCGTCGATGCCCTTCTGGCATATGGCTACGTTGGCACCGGCATCAGCAATCTTGTCGACCATACTCTTAAGCATAGCAGTCTCCTCGTCGAGGAAGGCTTTCATCTGCTCGGGAGTTTCTATGTTTAGTTTGGCGTCAAACTCTGTCTTCTCGATCTCGAGGGAACAGGATAGTAAAGCTATTTTAGCATTCTCGACTCTGCGTGGCATGTCTGGATGGACGACTTCCTTATCTAACGCAATGCCTTCTATCAGCCTAGTCTCATTAACTGACCCGCCGGATTTCTTTTCCACTTTAATATTTCCTAAGTCAACCTTATACTGTCCGTCACTCTTCTCCGCCACCCGTAAGACAGCGTCGACCACAAGTGAAGAGAGGTGCTCCCTACCTTCTGAGAGAGCTTTGCTGGCCATTGCTGTTGAGGCTATCTTCTTTAATGTCACCTTGTCGTCTGGCTGGACTGGTATCGCGATTTTATCTAAAATCTCGAGTGCTTGCTCGGCAGCCTTCATATACCCATCTACGATGACTGTGGGGTGTATATTCTTGTCCAGTAGATCCTCTGCTTTCTTGAGTAGTTCGCCCGCTAGAATGGTTGCAGATGTAGTTCCATCACCTACCTCTTTATCTGTGGTCTTGGCGACCTCGACCATCATCTTGGCGGCTGGATGCTGGATCTCCATCTCATCCAGTATAGTCGCGCCATCATTGGTTATGGTCACGTCGCCTATGCCGTCTACGAGCATCTTATCCATTCCCTTGGGGCCTAGCGAAGACTTCACAACTTCGGCTACCACTTTCGCAGCCATAATGTTGGCTCTCTGAGCTTCTCTACCTTTAGTCCTCGTCGACCCCTCTTTCAATATGAGGATCGGTTGATTACCCACCATCGCAGGAATAGCTTCTGCCATTGGTACCACCTCTCAGTTAACTACCGCGAGTTAGCTATGATGGTGAAAAAAGGTTAATTAATAAACCTTTCGGATTATCCTGCAGCTGAACGCTACTGAGGGTAACCCTCAGCAATCAGCAATAACTAAATATTCACCATTCTTGAGAGCGGTATTGACGATGACTTAAACTTTTACTTAGGGTATTACAGATTTACAGATATAAAGCATTAGGGGTGTGGCTTCTTGAAAACCGAAGTCGTTAAGGTTGAGACGCCCAAGGATGCGAATTTGATCTTAGGCATATCTCACTTCATTAAGACTGTTGAAGACCTATATGAGGCAGTGGTAGGCTCAGTCCCTGGTGTAAAATTTGGAATCGGCTTTTGTGAGAGCTCTGGACCCTGCCTAGTTCGGTTAAGCGGGAATGATGAAGAACTTAAACACGCTGCGGCTGAGAATGCATTTAGGGTTGGTGCTGGGCATTCATTTATAATCTTCATACGAGGAGCCTATCCAATAAACATATTGAACTCGGTGAAAGCTGTCCCCGAGGTGTGCAGAGTCCTCTGTGCTACGGCTAACCCAGTTGAGGTGATAGTGGCTGAGACTGAGCAGGGAAGAGGTATCCTCGGCGTAATAGATGGATATAAGCCTAAAGGAATCGAGACCGATAAGGATGCCGCTGAGAGGAGGGAGTTCCTCCGAAGGCTCGGCTATAAGCTATGACTGAAATGACTTAGGTTAGAGGCAGCAAGGTTAGTGCACTAAGTATAAAGTTATATTTCGTTAAAAATTGCTGGGGGGGGCTAGCATCTGCCCTTAACTAAAAATTAAATTTAATGGGCGAAAACCTTTTAAACAGACCGCCTAGAGTTTAGCATCCTTTTTGCTTAGGGTGAGATGTGGTAATGGGCAGAGATAAGAAGAATCCGATGCAATCTAAGAAGGCTGAGAAGGAGAAGGAGAAGATAGAAAAGAAACAGAGAATCCAAAGAAGAGTCTAAGCAAAGCTACCCCGAACAGGCACAGACATGACTTCCTAACCATCGATATTTTTTACATCTGTCTCACTTCAATGTTGGTTGTAACTGCTCGTTATCGTGTATTCGTATCAGGTTTAAAGTAGCTACGCTTTCTAACCGAAAGCGTCACTCAAGTCATTGAGAGATATGCGGGCGAAGATCAGTTTATTTCCAACCTATTATAATCATTTCTGGCAAGGGATAAAATTTGCAATGACACACGAAGGTTGCAGCTAGACCCAAACTTACACGTTCGAGTAAACCGCTTTATCTCTTTGTTCACGAGTTTGCGTGCTGAAGGCAATTGAACGAAGTTAAAAAAATAAAAGCGAGATACCCCCTGCGTTTTAGCAGCCTATCCAAAGTTTTTAAAGCGAACTTGTCTTATGTTTTCTGGTAATCATAGCTGTAGCAAATAATCGTATGCTTGAGGAATGAGAGACTACTATGCCGAATAGTCCCATAGAAGTGGAGATGAAGGTCTTGATTGTCCTGCACTCCTTAGCATCAACCGACCCTGTTCACGCTAGACCTCTGGAGGAGTTGGCTTGGTATCTGAAGATGAGTGAAGGAGAGGTCGCCCAAATACTAGATAATCTCAAAAAAGATGACTACGTACGGTCTGAAGGAAACCGATACTACGTGACTATGAAGGGAGCAATGTGTGTCGTCACCTCCTTTAGCTAGAATACGGAAGCAAGACCGCCCTCTCAAGGTTTTATTGCTGACATGGGAGTACCCACCAAGAATTGTAGGCCGCGTCGCTGGATATGTTTACAGTCTCGCACAAGGGCTCGCGGGGAGGGGGCTAGATGTAACCGTAATCCACCCTTCAGATGGGGATGGAGAAAAGATGGATGGTGCGGTCAGAGTTTTAATGGCTGGCCATCCTATCAAGCATCACGCCAGTATTCTCAACTATATTTGGTCTCTAAGTGTCACGTTAGTACGAAGGTCTGCGGATTTTTTCCACAGTATGAATGGGGAGGGCCTTAACGTCATACACGCCCATGATTGGACCTCATGCCTTCCAGCCTTATACCTGAAATGGAGCTTCAATCTCCCCACAGTCTTAACAGTCTACTCTACGGAGTCTATTCGAGGGGGGATGGGAAACCTTCTGGGGCATGGGATCAGTGAGGTAGAACGCTTCTGCCTCAAATATGCCGACATAATCTTAGCTGGGGACGATGATGTAGCTTCGAGAATAAAGGTTGATTATGGAATTCTGTGTGAGAAAATATTGCCGGCACGCCTTGGCTCGAGTGACGTGGATACAGCTATAAACGCCTATGAGAAGGTTAAAGTTTGAACTCACTCATGCTCTCCTGGGAGTACCCACCAAGAATTGTGGGCGGGTTGGCTAGGAATGTTTATTGGCTCTCGAAAGAGTTAAGTCGACTTGGCGTAAGGGTCGTAATAATAACACTAGGTTTCCCTGGTTTACCGCCCTATGAAAAAGAAGAAAACCTTGAGGTCTACAGGGTTGACGCCTATAGACTAGCTTCACCCAGCTTCCTAGACTGGGTTTACCAGTTTAATGCTACAATGATTGAAACTGCATCCAAGGTTATGAAGGAGAAGTTCGATATTATACATGCCCATGATTGGCTTGTATCACCAGCCGCCATCAGCCTTAAGCACATCTATCGCGTACCTCTGTATGCCCACATCCACTCCACTGAGCTTGGGAGACGCGGCGGACTACTTGACAACTTCCAGAGGCACATCCATGAGTTAGAGTGGTTACTTACATATGAGGCTTGGAGAGTAGCTGTATGCAGCCACTTCATGCGAAGAGAGATCTTATCCATGTTCGGACTTCCAGCGGAGAAGGTAGATGTCCTCCCAAACGGGATCAACCCTTTTGAGTGGAAGAGTACCCTTGACGCCCAAGCAGTTAGATCACGCTATGCCGCTCCCTGGGAGAAAATAGTCCTGTATGTTGGCAGGATGGTCTATGAGAAGGGAGTTCATATTCTCCTAGAGGCTGCTGCTAAGCTCGCGGGGAGAAGCGATGTGAAGTTCATATTTGTAGGCGACGGACCGATGAAGCCCCAATTAGTTCGCAGGGCACATGAGATTGGCGTTGGAGTTAAAGCATTCTTCACAGGTTTCATCGACGACCAAGAACTACGGGCACTCTACTCTTTGTCGGATGTGGCGGTGTTTCCAAGCCTATACGAGCCTTTTGGTATCGTAGCATTGGAGGCCATGGCTGCCAGAAGACCGGTTGTAGCCTCTAATATCGGAGGTTTCTCGGAGATAATAAAACATGGAGAGACAGGTATCTTAGTTCCACCCAACGACCCCGCTTCTCTAGCCTCGGCCCTCACCCAGCTCCTAGAGGACCCAAACTATGCTAGATGGATTGGGGAGAATGGCTGGCGCCTTATAGGAGAACGTTATAGGTGGGAGGAGATAGCCAAGAAAACTTTGGATGCATATGGCCGGGTCAGAAAGGAGTATGAGGCTTTTGGGTGGAGGCCTAGGACTTAGCCTCAGAAATAATCTGTTCATAAATTTTCAGCGTCCTATCCGCCGCCCTCTCCCAAGTAAATTCTTTCAAAACTCTCTGCCGTCCATTAACCCCCAAAATCTTCGACCTTCCTGGGTCGTCTAGGATGCTGTTTACGCCCCACGCGATATCGGCGGGGTCGTATGCGTTTACATGAAACCCATTCTGCTCTGGGCCGTGAGGGACAACAATCTCTCTGAAGCCACATATTCCTCGTGCTCCCACAACTACGGGCTTTTCCATAGACATGGCTTCTAAGGCTACAATGCCGAAGGGCTCATACAGGCTGGGGAAGACCACGACATCGGCTGCGGCGTAGTGTGCTATCCGCTCGTGCTCAGGTAGAAAACTGCGGTTAAACTGCACCTTATCTCTTAATTTGAGACTTCCGATCAGGTCTACTAGATAGTTCTCCATATCTCCCTTCCCCACAAGAACCAGTTTGGCCTCAGGGTGTTTCTGTAATATGTGAGGCATGGCTAACACCATCTTATCAACGCCCTTCACCCTAGTTAACCTAGCCAAGCACAGGATTAGTTTCTCTTTGTCGTCGACACCATACTGACGCCTGAGTGCTTGGACTGTCTCGGGAGATACATTTGATGGGTTATATTTGGCTGGATCTACACCATTCCACACGACATGAATCTTCTCTGCAGGATAACCTAGCGATATTAGTTCATCCCTCATAGCGTATGATACAGTGATTATTGCGTTGGCGTGGGCTGCTGCTTTTCTTTCCAACTCAATTATAGTCTTTGAGCCGTCCCCTAGAGATCGCCCTTCTTCTGTTGAATGAACATGGAAAACGAGAGGAAGCCTAAGCATCTCCTTAGACAGAATACCGGCGATGGAGGAAAGCCAATCGTGTATTGCTATTATCTTGAAAGCTTCCTTATCATGGAGGACGAGTTGGTTGACGAATTTAGAGGCGGAGAGGATGTTGCAAACGAATATTTCTGAGAAGAACTGCATGCCAACAGTCCCCCACCGCCTTACGTCATCAACTATTAGGTCGGGTAGAACCTTACTCATATTTACTAAAAGAGGTCTGTGAACCTCTATCCCACCTATGATCTCCCTCGTTTTCAGAGTACCGTCATTGACGGTGAAGACAGATACGTCGTGGCCTTTCTTAATGAATTCTCGCGTGATCTCTGCAGCGTAAGTCCCGAGACCTCCCACGATTCTAGGTGGAAACTCGCAGACAAAACAGGCAATCTTCAAGTAACACCCTTCACCACCTAGCAAACCACTAGAACAGCTTCTATGCTAAATAGAAAATTTAAAGCTTTGGAGCAAACAACCATACACCAGCATCCTAGTTTTTAAAACTCCATATTGGAGCCCCGGGCGGGATTTGAGCCCGCGACCTATGGCTATCTGTGCGTTGGCATACAAGGCCATCGCTATGACCTGGCTTAGCTACCGGGGCAGCCCTATACGCTCAAAGTATTAGATCCTATTAGTTGAAAAATCTTATGTGTCAGATTACAGTTTACCTTTGAACCGTTTAGCGCTCCTCTTCAAAGCCTCAACTGCTGGGAGAGGATCACCCGCAAGAAGGGCCAACATCGCCCCACCGCCAGTTGAGATGTGGCTTATCTTGTCTGCCAAACCCAAGATCTCGAGGGCGCCTGCCACATGACCGCCCCCCGCAAGGGTAAAGGCCTTACTCTCAGCCATAGCCTCTAACACACCTTTCGTCCCAAAATTGAAAGCTTGATACTCGAATACGCCGAGTGGTCCGTCTGTAATCACGGAACCAGCATTCTTCAAGATACTACTGTATTTGGCAGTGGTCTCAATCCCTATGTCCATAATAACCTCATCGACTGGGAAGTCTTTCAGGGCGAGATCGACACGTTCACCCTCTCTATTCACAGCCAGATCTACAGGTAAAACGATTTTATCCTTGTTGGACGCCAGTATACTTCGCGCCTTATCGAGAAACTTGAGGTGTTCCTGCAACTTCTTCTCATTCTCAACTCCGAGGTTGAATCCTGCCGCCTTCAGGAAGAACTCCCCAAGGAGTCCCCCTAACAAGACATAATCTACTTTTTGGCTCTTCAACGCATTCTCTATAACGGCTACCCTATCTGACACCTTTACACCGCCTAGAAGATACACACAGGGCCGCCGAGGATTCTGAAGAATTCCACTTATGTTTTTGATTTCCTTCTCCATAATCAACCCAGCTGCTGAGGGCATAAGCTCAGCGAAGCCGACTAGCGATGCTTGAGACCGATGGGCTGCTGCAAAGGCGTCGTTAACAAAAACATCAAAAAGAGGGGCGAGACGCCTGACTAGATGTGTCTTAACTAGCTGTTTAGCCGGCGCCTCTATGTTCTCTTCGGAGCAGAACCTTAAATTGTCCAAGACGAGGACTTCACCGTTACGTAGCTCTTGTATTGCCGCCCTAGCTGACGGCCCCATCACATCGTCGATAAACTTCACGTTTCTGCCACAGTACCTCCTTAAGACGGCTGCATGTGCTCTTAGGGACGTGAAGTCATCTTTGCCAGGGCGGCTCTGGTGAGAGCCTATAACGAGACGAGACTTGCTTAGTTCTTTAACTGTGGGGGCTGCAGCCCTGATTCGTGTATCATCAAGAATCTGCCCCGTCTCTGGGTCGATGGGCGAGTTTATGTCCAGTCTGAGGAATACGGTTTTACCCACAATGTCAATGTCTTTGAGAGTTAGGAACTCTGGCGCCATCAAGCCTTTGCACCCTTTCCGTGACCAATAAATAGAGTTTAGGGATCTATACTTTTATAGCTATTGACCCAACACACATAAGGAGCCGGGGTGGCTCAGCCGGTTAGAAGACATCGGGCCTAGATCAAAGCGCTGGACTCATAATCCAGAGGTGTTGCATTTAAGACGGCACACATCCGGAGAGAGGTCGCGGGTTCGAAACCCGTCCCCGGCACCAAAGCCACTAACCAGTTAGCCGTCTCCTATTTACTGCATCTGGCTGAACCTGGCAGTCTACATGAACTAGTTAGAATCGAGGGGTCCACGAAGAATAGGTAAGCCGCCATATAAGATCATTCTCCGAGCTGGTCTGCTAAATCTTTATATGTGGGGTACCGCGAGCTTTGGATGTTGAGCCGTGAATATTAAAAGGTACATACTGATATTTTTACTGACACAGCTTGCATGCGTTTTGATCTGGTATATCAGAACTCACATCATAACAGGACCTATACTTTGAATCTATCAGATCAAGATTGCTGTGGCCCCTTTCAATCTTCCATATAATGACATAGGGTCTTAAAGTGAATACGGTTAATTGCCCTAACTC